>JAVBRS010000085.1:0-8956 GCA_031547715.1 Oscillospiraceae bacterium | reverse complement strand
ATGCCTAAAAATAAAAATATAGGCGGCGCCGGTTGTGCACCATACCGGCCCAAAGTAAAATTTGCGCCCATTTGGCGGCCAAAGCGCACTTTAACTGCGCCGTTTACCAATGCCGGTTTGCGTGCGCCCGCTAAATTTGCTGTTTTGCCCGGCCCATTATTATATGTATATATTGGGTATAAGCGCACGCCCGCTAACCATTGTTTTGCGCCACATTTGCGCCACACAAAAGCAAACAAAAAACAAACTAACTAAGCGCAAGTTGCCTGCAGGAACATTTACCCGGCGGCTTTGCCAATAACAAAACAGGGCGGTACACCGGTACCACCCCATTTTGCTTTAAAAATTACTCTTGAATGTTGAAACGCTTTTTAAAGCGGTCAACGCGGCCACCGGTGTCTACCAGTTTTTGCTTGCCCGTGTAGAACGGGTGGCAGTTAGAGCAAACCTCTACCTTGATATCGCCTGATGTTGTACGTGTTTCAATAACGTTGCCACAGGCACAGGTAATGGTTGCTTTTTCATATTTTGGGTGCAAACCTTCCTTCATTCTGCCTTCACCTCTTTCCAGTTTGCTATAAAGTTGCTAAAAAAGTATATCACGCCGTTTTGTAAATTGCAAGCGCAGCTTTTGCCTTGTAACAAACATGTTACTCACCTGCAAAAACCAGCTGTTTTGCCGCTTTTTGCAGTGTTTCAATCTCTTGCGCGGCCGCCTCTTCACTTTTGCCGGTTGCCGTATAGTACACTTTTATTTTAGGCTCTGTGCCGCTGGGGCGCACAATAACCTCTGAACCTCCCAAAAGGCTGTACACCAAAATATCTGCTTTTGGCAATGTTACCACTTCTTCTTCACCGGTTATGAGGTTTTTAATTGTTTGGGTTTCATAATCTGCAAATTTTTCCACCTGTTTTCCCGCTAAATTCGCAGGTGCGGTTTTGCGCAGCGCCGCCATAATATCTTGCATTTTTTGCATGCCTGCAAGCCCTTCAAACTCAAAAGAGTCTACCTTGTGCAGGTACACGCCGTACTTTTTGTGTATTTTTGCAAGCTCTTCCGGCAGGCTGCTGCCATTGCCGTGGTAAAAACCTGCCATTTCGCATATTAGCAGCGCTGCCACTACAGCGTCCTTATCTCGCACGTAGGTGCCCGCAAGGTAGCCGTAACTTTCTTCAAAGCCAAGTATAAAACCGTTTTCTTCGCCTGTTTTTTCAAGTTCGGCAATAGTTTCGCCTATATATTTAAAGCCTGTAAGCACAACCTTTGTATTTGCGCCGTATTCCGCCGCAACCTTGTCTGCCAGGGTTGTGGTTACAACGCTGCGCACCACCACCGGGTTTTGCGGCAATGTGCCAACAGCCGCCCGCTGGCTTAAAATGTAATTGGTTAAAAGCACACCTATTTCGTTTCCTGTTAAAAGGCGGTACCCCCCCTCTGTTGCTGCATCTTTAACTGCGGTTCCAATTCGGTCTGCGTCAGGGTCGGTGGCAAGCAGTAAATCCGCCCCTTCACGCCGGCACTGGGCAATGCCAAGCGCCAGCGCTTCCTTCAGCTCGGGGTTGGGGTAGGGGCAGGTGGTAAAATTGCCGTCCGGCAACTCTTGCTCTTTAACAATGCTTATGTTTTGGGCGCCAAAACTTTCAAGCACTTTGCGCACCGGCAGGTTACCCGTGCCGTTTAACGGGGTAAACACAATTTTAAGCCCGCTTTTAGCCAATGCATCTTTATGTATGCTTTGCTTTTTCACTTCTTCGTAATAGGCGTCTTCTGTTTCGCCTGTTATATATTTTACCGCTCCGCTTTCAAGTGCCACTTCAAAAGGGGTGGCAGGGGCACCGGTGAAATAATCCACCTTTTCAATTTCGGCAAGTATGGCGTTTGCAGCGGCTGTGGTAATTTGGCAGCCGTCTGGCCCGTACACTTTGTAACCGTTGTATTTTGCCGGGTTGTGGCTTGCCGTAACCATAATACCGGCGGCACAGCGCAGCGCCCGCACCGCAAAAGACAAAGCCGGTGTTGGCATTAGCATTTTATATATATAACTTTTTATACCTGCGGCGGCCAGCACGCTTGCAGCGCGTTTTGCAAATAATAAAGAGTTATTGCGGCTGTCGTAGGCAATGGCAACCCCGCCGCACAACCCCGCCTTTTTAAGGTACTGTGCAAGCCCGGCTGTAGCCTTGCCCACAGTGTAAATATTCATGCGGCTGGTGCCCGCGCCAAGTACCCCACGCAAGCCTGCCGTGCCAAAGGTTAACCCTGTTGTAAAGCGTTCTTTAATCTCGTTTTCGTCGGCCTCAATTAACTTAAGCTCTGCTTGTAAAGCAGGGTCTTCAATTGCGCACCCGCGCCAGGTGTTGTAATGTTGCATATACATAAAAGCACCCCCTTTTAAATATTATTATACCTTCATTTTAACTGTAATTGTAGGTTTTTACTTGGTAATTGTCAACTTTGCAAAGCAAGCACACAGCTTTCTTAGCATTGCGAAAAATAATAAGCAGCAGCATAAATAAAAACTTCACGGCGCCGTTACAAACAGAAACATCGGCAGAAAAATTGCCTTTTTTACATTTTGTGCTAAACTTATAAAAAGTGTTTCGTTGGCCTGGCCATAAACAGCGCTGTGCGCAAAAAGGGGTTATAATGTTTGCAAAAGTAAACAGTTTTGGCGTTCTTGGGCTTGAAGGCCATGTTGTAACGGTAGAGACAGACCTTTCCGGCGGGCTGCCGAAATTTGAAATTGTGGGCCTGCCTGACAACGCTGTGAAGGAAGCGAAGGAGCGGGTGCGGGCGGCTTTGAAAAACCTTGGCTATACCTACCCGCAAAGCCGCATTACCGTTAACCTGGCCCCTGCCGGCCTGCGCAAAACCGGTGCCATTTATGATCTACCGGTATTGGTAAGCATACTTTGCGCCAGCGGGCAACTGCCAATGGCAAGCGGTGAAAATGCTTTTTTAGGCGAACTTTCACTTGACGGGGAGGTGCGCAGCGTGCAGGGTGTGCTGCCAATGGCACTTGCCGCAAAAAAAAGCGGTGTGGCCAACCTTTACCTGCCTGCAGCAAACGCTGCAGAGGCTGCTGTTGCCACCGGCCTTACCGTTTACCCCCTGCGCACCGTGGCCGAGCTTGCGGCGCACCTCAGCGGCCGCTGCCGTATTACCCCTGCACCGCCATACACACCGGTTTTTACCGCCGCCCCTGCCGGGGCGGATTTCGCAGATGTTAAAGGCCAGCTGCCCGCCCGCCGTGCGCTGGAAATTGCAGCCGCCGGCGGCCATAACCTGTTGCTAATTGGCCCGCCGGGCACCGGCAAAAGTATGCTTGCGAAATGCATGCCATCTATTCTGCCGCCGCTGAACATGGCGGAGGCGCTTGAAGTTACAAAAATTTACTCTGTTGCGGGGGCGCTGCCTTCGGGCACCTCGCTTCTCACACAGCGGCCGTTTAGGGCACCGCACCATTCGGTTTCCTCTGCCGGGTTGACAGGCGGCGGCTCTCACCCTCGCCCGGGTGAGGTTTCTCTTGCGCATTGCGGCGTTTTGTTTCTGGACGAGCTGCCGGAGTTTCAGCGCACTGCGCTGGAGGTGCTGCGCCAACCCCTTGAAGACAAAAGCATCACCGTATCTCGCGCCTCAGCAAGCGCCACATACCCTTGCAACATCACGCTTGTAGCCGCCATGAACCCCTGCCCCTGCGGCAACTTTGGCCACCCTGTAAAGCCTTGCGTTTGCAGCACCCACAGCATAAACACATACCTTCAGCGCATATCCGGCCCGCTGCTTGACAGAATTGACCTTCACCAGGAGGTATTGCCGGTAGATTACGATGAAATTGCCGCCAATGAAAAAGGAGAGAGCAGTGCCGAAATACTAAAACGTGTGATGAAAGCGAGGGAAATACAAGCAGCCCGCACCGAAGAGACCGGCGTTCTAACCAACGCTTCGCTGCCCACAGCAAACCTGCAGGAAGTTTGCAGGGTAACCCCAGCCGGCGCAGCCTTGCTGAAGCGTGCATTTGACGCGTTAAGCCTTTCCGCCAGGGCGTACAGCAAAGTTTTAAAGGTTAGCCGCACCATTGCAGACCTTGCAGGTGAAATGGACATTGGGCCGGAGCATATTGCAGAAGCTGTAGGGTACCGCACACTGGACAAAAAATACTGGTACAACCAATAACTTTTTACTGGCATGCCTGAGCGTAGCGTTTGCAAAAACAAACTATGCACAGCCCGCAATTAAAAAGCAATTATATAAAGCCTTTTACATTTACTGTGCGCCGCAACTTTGTGCACCTAACGCAATTTCTTTTGCAGCACAGTGTTAAAAAGCAGTCAAAACCTCCGGCTAAGCCGGAGGTTTTGATTTTTGAAAGCTTTACTGTTTCTCAGTTTGCAAAGCACTCAGGGTATACTTTGCGGGCAAGCTCCTCCATGCCTTTTAAAGACTGATAACCGTAAGAGAACAGATAGTTATAATCCAATGCATAAATTGCGTCGTTTTGCACCGCTTGCAATGTTGCAAGCTGCGGGTTGCTTTTTATGGCGTCAATCACCTTTTGGGTTGCCTGTGGGTCCTCCTCATTCCACTGTAAAAGAATGAGAACGTCAGGGTCCTGCTCAATTAACATCTCAAGGCTTATTGTGCCGTTTTCGCTTTCAAATATATTCTCCATGTGTATCATTTTAAAAGCATAGTTAAAGAAGCTTTCGGAGCCGGCGCCGTAAATGTAAAGGTTCTCGGGGTCCGATGTATGGAAATAAGCGAAGGTCTTGCTCTCTTCAACAGCTGCAAGGGCACTAATCAGTGCATCCTGCTCTGCATGCAACTCTGCTGCAAATGCTGCGGCTGCTTCCTCAACGCCAAATATTTTGCCCAAGTTCTCAATATCGCTGTAAACAACGTCAAAAGTTGCGCCCGTAACAGAAGAGTTCATTACATATGTGTTAACCCCCATAGCCTGAAGGGAATCAACCGTGCCAACACCCCAAGTTGCATTGTCGAACAGACCGCCGCGGCCAAAAACCAAATCCGGGTCAACACTAAGGGCAACCTCTTTGCTTATGTATGATGCACTAAGCTGGTTCAAAGCGGCAAATTCTTCTTGCACAGCTTCATCACCTTCGCCAAACACACCGCCTACACCAACAATATAGTCCCCAAGGCCAAGGTGTAAAAGCAGCTCCGCATCTGTTCGGGTTGCTGCCACAATGCGCTGCGGTGCCGCCTCAAAGGTAATGTCATAATCCCGCCATGTTTCGCCGCCCTCCGGGCGGGTGTGGTTTGTTACCGTTAGGGGGTAACTGCCTTCTTCCACCGCCGGGCTGCTGCTTTGCGTGGCGGAAGTGCCGCCACCGCCGCAAGCTGACAGCATTAGTGAAAACGCCAACAGTGATGCTAAAATTCTCTTCATAAAAAACCTCGTTTCATTTTATATTTGAAAACAAAAACCCAGGTTTTGAGTAATTGGGTTTTTGAATATTCTGCAGTTGACATTGTAAATATCTTCTATAAGCTCTTCACTTAAAACCTCTTCAGGCTTGCCGTGCTTCACCACACTGCCCGCTTTCATAACGTAAATATAATCACAATATTCTGCGGCCAGCTCTAAATCATGAAGGGCGGCAAGCACCCCTATACCAAGGTTTTTAACACAGCTTAAAATTTCAAGCTGGTAACGTATATCCAGGTGGTTTGTGGGTTCGTCCAGCACCATAAAATAGGGTTGCTGCGCTATTGCACGGGCAAGTATAACCCTTTGCTTTTCGCCACCGGATAAAGATACGTAACTGCGATCTTGAAATTCTTCAAGTTTTGTTATTGCAATAGCATTTCTTGCAATTTCAATATCTTCTTTAGTATCTCCCTCAAGCATTTTTTTGTGGGGTGTGCGTCCTAAAAGCACCATTTCAAATACCGTTAAATCAAAACTTAATTCGTTAAACTGGCCAACAACGCTCATTTGCTGGGCCACCGTTTTTTCGGTAGTTTTCAGCACATCTATCCCACCCAGGAAAACACTGCCGGTTTTAGGTTTTATACTTTTATAAATACTTTTAAGCAAGGTAGATTTACCGCAGCCGTTCGCCCCGATAATACCGACAAACTGCTTTTTATAAACCTGCAGGCTAACATTTTTAACTATTTCTTTTTTACCTATTGCAACACTTATATCTTCAGCTTGCAACTGCATATTTTACCCCCCAAAGTTGTAACCTTTTTTAACAATAATATAAATAAACAGCGGTGCGCCAACCATGGCCGTTATAATGCCAATTGGCAGTTCTACATTTTCAACCAAAGTGCGTGAAAAAAGGTCTGCCAGCATTAAAAACAGTGCACCTGTCAGCATTGCAACAGGCATTAACCGTTTATGGTCTGAACCGGAAACGCCGCGGACAATATGGGGTATAATAAGCCCTACAAAACCAATCATGCCTGTGTAGGCTACAATTACCCCGGTTAAAAGCGATGTTAAAATTAAATAAAAGCGGCGGTATACAGCAAGTGAAATGCCAAGGGTAATGGCTGCATCATCACCCAGCAGCATGGTGTTTAGTACCCTGCTTTGGGTTAAAAAGAAGCAGCTTGCCACCAGCACGCCTATACACAAGATGGGTAGCTTTGCCCAACTGGCTGCCGCCAGGCTGCCCATCTGCCAGAAAGCCACTGTTTTAATCCCCTCTGAGTTTCCGGCAAAGTAAACAATGGCATTTGAAAACGCACTTAAAAGTGCGCTAATTACCGTTCCGGAAAGTACAAGTTTAATACTTGTCATTCGCCCGCCAATGCTTGCCAACGTAAGCACAGCGAAAGATGCGGCCACCGCACCCGTAAACGCACCGAAAGCCACGCCGAACTGAGAGAAAAAGGCGCTGCTGCCGAAACCCAACATTATTGCAAATGTTGCCCCCAGTGAAGAACCGGAAGAAATGCCTAAAATGTAAGGGTCTGCAAGTGGGTTTTGCACCAGCGCTTGCATAACAACGCCGCTTAAAGCAAGCCCCGCACCCGCCAGCATTGCAAACATTACTCGCGGCATGCGCACCTGCCATATGATGCTTATGTAAGATTGGCTTTCAATTAAAGAAACCGAACCGAGAACACCGCCTGTAAGTTTGTAACGCAGCACCTGCAGTGTTTGCCCCAAAGGTATATTTGCCTGCCCTACAGAAACGCAAATACACGCCGAAAAGGCTATTGCACAAAAAAGCGAAATAATTAAAAACCAAAAGGCCCCCTTGCCTGAAAAAAGCTTATTATTGCTGCCCAAATAGCACCTCGCATATTTTTTAAAGGCTAAAATGGTTCACCTTTTCTACATTGGCATACCAATTGCCCTTGTATGAGAAACTGTTTGTTTTTAGTTAGTTAAAACTAACTTTCAACAATGTAACATACCGGCCTATTTTTGTAAACAGGTTTTTAAAAAAGTTTTTAAAAATTCTGCTATTTATATTCTCTGATCAATTGCTTTAAGTTTTTAAAGTAATTGCTGTTTAATATATTCAAAAAATGAAAAACCGCCTTGCACAAGGCGGTTTTAGCACTTAAAGTTATATTTTATTTGTGATAAGGCATATTTGCCTGAATTGTATACGCACGGTATATTTGCTCCATTAACATAAGCCTGAATAGCTGGTGCGGAAATGTCATGCTAGAAAGCGAGATATTGTGCAATGATTTTTCTTTAACAATTGGGTGCAAGCCATGGCTGCTGCCCACAATAAATGTCACATGCCCGCTGCCGTAGGTTGCGTTTTCAAAAAGCAATTTTTCCAGCCCTTCTGATGATATGTTTTTCCCCTCTATGCACAGTGCAACAACCATGCTACCAGGGCGTATTGCAGCCAAAATTTTATCTGCTTCCTTTTTCAGCGCACGTTCCACCTCGCTTTTGGCAGGGTTTTTAGCGCCCAAGGCCACCGGTTCAATTTCTACAATGCGCAGGCTGCAAAAAGCAGTAAGGCGCTTTTCATATTCTTTACACCCTTCTTGCAGGTAACGCTCCGAGAGTTTACCAAGGCAGATGATATCAACCCCTTGCAAAGCATCACCCCCTAACTGCAGCAGCTGAATATATTACTGCTTTTAAAAATCGATAAACGGAGAAACTTCATAGCGCAAAGATATTTGCAGTGTTGCTGCATCGCTGCGCTTCACGCCGGTTGCGGCAAAAGTTTTATCAATTGTGTCGTTAAGTACCATTGGCAGGTTGTTTTCTTTGCTCAAGTGGCAGAAGGCGAATTTAGTAATGCCGGCGGTTATAAGGGCCGCCGTTTGTGCGGCGGCATCTGTATTTTCAAGGTGGCCCTTGTTTGAGGCAATGCGCATTTTTAAATGGTAAGGGTACGGGCCTGTAACTAGCATCTGCCTGTCATAATTTGCTTCCAGGGCAACTAAATCTGCCCGCATTAACGCCGCCGCAACATTTTGGGTAACCGTGCCAAGGTCGGTTGCAATTGCCATACGCCGGCCCTTTGGCGTGGTAATGTGGTACCCGCAACAGCCAACAGCATCATGGCTTGTGGCAAAAGCCTCAACCTGGAAGCCACCAAGCTCCATGGGGGTTTCATCTGCCGGCACAAGGGGTGTTGCAGGGTTAACCATGTTAAAAGCCGTCAGGTAATTTAGCGTTTCAGGCCCTGAAAGAACCGGACAGGAAACACTTTTGGTGAAAATACTAAGCCCGCTTATATGGTCTGTATGCTCATGGGTAATGCAAATACCCTGCAAATTCTGCAAAGAAAGGCCGATGCTGTTAAGCGCTCCGGTGGTTAAACGGCTACTTTTGCCTATATCTATCATTATGTAACGGCCGTCCTCTTCCACAATTGCACAATTGCCCGAAGAGCCGCTATATAAAGTTGTAAACCTTGCCACAATTCACCTACTTGTCAAAAAAATATAAAAACTGCCCAAAATGTACAGGGGCAAGTTTATAAAAAATAAATGTTA
>JAVBRS010000049.1:0-12391 GCA_031547715.1 Oscillospiraceae bacterium | reverse complement strand
CAACTTTAAACAGCAAAAAAAGCAGCTTTAAAAGGCTGCTTTTTTGCCTTGGCAAGCTTTGTTGCAAAAATGCTTAAAATAATAGTATAATATAAAGGCGAAAATGCACGGTAAAGCGCCTAAAGGGAGAGAGAATGCATTATTTAGACAATGCGGCAACCACCGCCGTTTCAAAAGAGGTGGCAGCGGCAATTTCCTCTGCCATGGAAACCCAGTTTGGCAACCCATCCTCATTATACAGCCTTGGGGCTGAAAGTGAGGCGGCGCTGGAAAAGGCCAGGGCTTACATTGCTGCAAGCCTTGGGTGCGCAGCAAAGGAACTTTATTTTACCGCCTGCGGAACGGAGAGCAACAACATAGCCATACAAGGGGCGCTTGAAGCGCGAAAAGCCTGGGGTAAAAAGATAGTCTGCTCCGGGTTTGAGCACCCTTCTGTGTATAAGCAAATAGAGCGCTTTGAAGCTGCCGGCTATGAAGTGGTTTGGGTGCGCCCTGACATTAACGGTGAAATTAACCACAGTGAAATAGTAGATGCCGTGGACGATAAAACCGGCCTTGCAACCTTTATGCAGGTCAACAATGAAATTGGCACACTGTTGCCGGTAATGGCACTGGCCAAAGCCGTGAAAGAAAAAAACAGCCGCACCGCAGTGCATGTGGACGGTGTACAGGCCTTTGGCCGCCTGCCTGTAAAATTAAACGGCACGGGTATAGACAGCTTTAGCATTTCCGGCCATAAGGTACATGCGCCAAAAGGTATTGGTGCGCTTTACCTGCGCAGCGGCTTTAACCTGGTGCCGCCATTTTTGGGCGGCGGGCAGGAAAAGGGTTTGCGCCCCGGCACGGAAAACCTGCCGTATATAATTGGCCTGGCAAAAGCGGCTGAAGCTTTTGCCGGAAAAGAAGAACAGCTTTACGCCCATGTAGCGGTTTTAAATGCAGCGCTTAAAACCGGCCTTCAGGGGTTGCCCGGCGCTGTAATAAATTCACCGGCGGGCGCAATAGCACACGTTGTTAATTTTTCACTTCTCGGCTATAAAAGTGAGGTTATGCTGCACTTTTTAGAGGGTAAAAAAGTGTATGTTTCCAGCGGGTCGGCGTGCTCCAAGGGGGCGGCAAGCCACACATTGGTGGCAATGGCCCTGCCGGGGGCGCGCATTGACAGTGCTTTGCGGGTTAGCTTTAGCGCCACCAGTACCATGGAAGATGTAAACGCTTTGCTGGCCGCATTGAAAGAGGGGCAGGAGACACTTGCCCGCACAAAATAACAAACGCTGAAGAGGAAAAATGAACGAGTTAATTATGGCCTACCAAGGCGAGATGGCCCTTAAAGGCCAAAACCGCAAAACCTTTGAAGCGGTGTTGATGACAACCATGCGCAGGCGGCTGCGCAACTTTGGCACCTTTAAAGTGTACAAGGCGCAAAGCACGCTTTATGCCCAGCCCCAAAACACTGAAGCAGACACACAAGGGGCGTATGAAGACGTGCAAAAAATTTTTGGCCTTGCGGCGGTAAGCCGTGCTGCCATTTGTGAAAAAGATTTTGATGTTATTTGCAAAACCGCTGAAAGTTACCTGAAAGAAGAGCTTTACAACGCTAAAACATTTAAGGTTGAAGCCCGCCGTGCCGACAAAACCTTTCCGTTAAATTCAATGGAGATAGCGGCGCAATTGGGCGGCTACCTTTTGGAAAAGCACCCCCATTTAACCGTTGACGTTAAAACCCCGCAGCTTACCGTAATGGTGGAGGTGCGCGACTTCGCCGCCTATGTGCACGGCGGCAAAAAGCCAGGGGCAGGCGGGCTGCCGGTTGCCACCAGCGGCAAA
The DNA here is from genome assembly GCA_031547715.1 of Oscillospiraceae bacterium. Taxonomy (GTDB): domain Bacteria; phylum Bacillota; class Clostridia; order Oscillospirales; family Ruminococcaceae; genus JAVBRS01. Next base: position 10,564 of record JAVBRS010000049.1, on the reverse strand, counting down.
GCCGCCGTTATGATGAGCGGCGGCATTGACAGCCCCGTTGCCGCTTACATGATGGCGAAGCGCGGCATGAGCATGATGGCGGTGCATTTTGCAAGCCCGCCGTACACTTCTGCCAGGGCGGTGATGAAGGTTGTTACACTGTGTGAAAAACTGGCGCCGTATATTGGAGATTACGCCCTTTTAGAGGTGCCGTTTACAGATGTGCAGCTGCACATTAGAGACAATGCCCCGCAAGAGCTTTTTACGGTGCTTTTGCGCCGCAGTATGGTGCGCATAACACAGGCACTTGGCACGCAGTACAACTGCGAGGCCCTTGTAACGGGTGAAAGTTTGGCACAGGTTGCCAGCCAAACCGTGCAGGCTTTACACTGTACAAACAGCGCAGCCACCTTGCCTATACTGCGCCCGCTAATTGGGTTTGACAAAAATGAAATAGTTGAAATTGCAAGAAGGATAGACACATTCGAGACATCAATTTTGCCATTTGAAGACTGCTGTACAATTTTCAGCCCGGCACACCCCAAAACGAAGCCGCGGCTGGAACAGGTTTTGCACGCAGAGGCCCAAATGAACCTGGCCCCGCTGGAAGCTGCAGCCGCAATGGGGGTAAAAAAATATAGGGTGTACCAAACCGGCACCAGCGAAACGGAAGTTAAAAATTGAAGCTGTAAAACAATGCCTTGCATAAAAGTTGAAACAAGCTGGCAGCGCCAAAAGAATGAAAGGGGTACCCATGAGCGATATGCAAAACACCTGTACAAAAGAGGTTGTTTTAAACATTTTTGGCCTTACCGCCAAAGAGGTTTATGCCCGTGCGGCAAACCTGTTTAAAGGTGAAAACCCCGAGGTGCGCCTTTGGCAGGCCCGCTGTGAAGTGCAGGTGCGAATAACGGCAAAAGCAGACGATGAAGAAATGGCCGTTGCCATATGTGAGGCACGGCAAACGCAATTTAAAGAAGTATTTGAAGAATATATATACAGCGAGGGGCAAGCGAACCTTGCCAAAATTGCAGTTAGCGCCCTTGCTGAAAGCGGCATGCGGGTTGCCACCGCTGAAAGTTGCACAGGGGGCATGCTTTCAGCGCGAATTACTGAGGTGCCTGGCGCCAGTGAAGTGTTTGACTACGGCGTTACAGCTTACGCAGGTGCGGTAAAGCACCGGCAGCTTGGCGTGCGCAATAAAACCATTAAGCGCAACGGGCAGGTAAGCCCGGAGGTTGCGGCAGAAATGGCATGGGGCGTTGCCAGAAAAGCAGAGTCACACTATGGGGTTGGTATAACAGGTATTGCGGGGCCTGGCGGCGGCACACCTGAAAAACCGGTGGGCCTTGTTTATATTGCAGTTTGTAACGAAGATGCCGTTTATATTATGAAAATGCTGCACACCGGCGAAGAACGTGAAGAGGTGCGCTACCTTGCCACCCAATATGCACTTGATATGTTGCGCCGCTTGCATTTAAACCTGCCTTTGCCGGGCACCCATTGCTTCAAAAAAAATGAGCAGGTGGACTTTAACCGCACCGGCGCACCGCGCAAAAAAGGCGGCTTAAAACGCATTTTGCTCGCAGCTTTGCTTCTGGCCGGCCTTGCTGCTGCCGTATATTTTGCATGGCCGCAAATTTTGCCGTACCTTCCCGGGCAGGCTCTGGCGGTAAATGCCCGCACAGGCGGCCTTGAGCATGGCAGTGCTGCATATATTCGGCAGATCAATGAAGCGTTGGTGGCGCTGCAAGAGAAAAACCCTGAGGTGCAAGGGTGGCTTGAAATTGAAGGCCTTGGCTTAAGCTACCCCGTTGTGCAAGGCGAAGACAATACTTTTTACCAAACACACACCTATACTGGCCAAGAGAATGAAGCCGGTGCAATTTACATAGACGCAATGTCAGACGCGCAAAACGCAAGTGGCAATATGGTGGTTTACGGCTCCGGTAACCGGCAGCTTTTTGGGCCGCTTGCTACCTATAAAACCCTTGAGGGTGTGCGCACCGGCGGGCAGGTGGCCTACTATACGGTGCAGGGTGTAAGCTATTACGACCTTGTGGCGGTTTACTACTACGACACAAATGAAAAAGAAAGTTTTGATTTTGCCGCTTTGCAAACAGGCGAATACACGGATGAAGAATTTGAAGAGTTTGTAATTGAAAGCAAAATGCGCTCTTTATACGAAACGCCGTACGATATAAACCCGGGCGACGCACTTATTACCCTTTGCGTTGAAGACAGTTTTTCGCCTACGGGGCGCCTTGTGGTGCTTGCCCGAAAAGCAAAGGAAGGTACGTTGCCGCTTAACCCTTACAGCATACAGCTTGCAACCAGCAGCCTTTGCCCGCAAAGCTATTATACTGCGCTTGGCGGCGGCGCCCCGGATGAGGAGACATTGCGTGTAAAATGGGCAACCTGGTACATTGAGCAGAACATGACAGGCGGCGAATTGCAGGCGCTATACATGCCGGAGCAGGACGGGGATATAACGAACCTTCCGGGTGAAGACAGCGGCAGCGAAGCGTCTTCAAGCGGTGGGTCATCATCTGCGGGTTCAAGCTCAAGCTCCGCCCCAAGTTCAAGCTCAAGTTCATCATCATCTTCGTCATCTGGGGGGCAAAGTGGGGCTTCATCCTCCGGCTCACAGGCGGTGTCCTCATCTCAAAGCCCGCCGCCTGCGCCATCATCTTCATCCAGTGCGCCTTCGTCTTCTGCCAGCCCGGCACAGTCAACCTCGCAACCGGCCACCGGCGGCGAAACATTGACGGTTACAATGAACGGTGTTGTTACCACCGGCCCGGTGCTGGATATTTTAAGCCAGATAGTTGCCATGGAAATGAGCACAAACTTTAACGCAGAAGCTTTGAAGGCACAGGCTGTTGCCACCCACACATGGATTTTAAGCATGTATGCAAGTGGTAACCCTGCGCCGCCTGTAAGCGGCCGTGCAGCCACTGCGTACGTGCGCAGCTGTGTGGAAGAGGTGGTTAACGAAGTAATGACATATGGCGGCAATATTGCCTTTACCCCCTACGGCGCTATGGCGGCGGGTTACACAAACTCTTCTCAGGCGGCCTGGGGCGGTGCACGGGCGTACCTTGTACCGGTGGAGAACAGGTATGATTATACTGTGCCCTCTTACACAGGTACATACACCTACACAGCAAGCGACCTTGCCGCGGTGGTACAGGAAAACCTTGGCGTAACACTTAGCCCCGAAAGTGACCGCACCACATGGTTTACTGAAATAAACCGAAATGAAGGCGGTTATGTAGTGAGCTTGCAGGTGGGGGGGCAGCCTGTTTCAGGAAACCGGCTGCGCGAAAATATTTTAAAAAAGCCAAACGGCGGCATGGCACTGCGTTCCCCGGCGTTTGAGCTGCAATACGACGAACAAACAGATACCTTTACATTTACAACTTACGGGTACGGCCACGGCGTTGGCATGAGCCAATGGGGGGCCCAGCTTTACGCCCAAAATGAGGGCTGGGGCTACAGGCAAATTTTACAGCATTATTACACCGGCGTTGCCATTGCAAACCGGGCCTAAGGAGACTATATGCGCTATATTGACCTGCGCAGTGACACAGTTACCCAGCCGACTGATGAAATGCGGGAGGCAATGTTGACCACCCCGGGCGGTGACGGTGTATTGGAGGCAGACCCTACGGTACAAAGGTTGGAGGCACTGGCGGCTGCGGTTACCGGCAAAGATGCAGGGCTGTTTTTACCCAGCGGCACCATGGCAAACCAGGTGGCGGTTATGGCCCACACAGTGCGGGGCGATGAAATGCTTATTGCAGCCGGCGGTTACATGGTGGAGCATGAAGTGGGTGCAGCTGCTGTGCTTAGCGGGGTTACCGTGCGCCCAATTGTATGTGAAAATGACATGCTTACCCCTGAATTGATTGAGGCGAACAGAAACCCGGCCCCAGGGCGCGGTACGCTTGTGTGCCTTGAAAATTCACTTTCAAACGGCCGTGTTATGCCCCTTGAGCTTATGGAGGCGTGTTACACTGCAGCAAAAAAACAGGGTATGCTGGTGCACCTAGACGGCGCAAGGCTGTTTAATGCCGCCACTGCGCTTAAAACTACAGCAAAACAACTTGCGCAGTATGCAGACAGTGTTATGTTTTGCCTTACAAAAGGCCTTTGTGCACCTGTGGGCAGCATGCTTTGCGGCACAAAAACTTTTATTGAAACGGCGAAACAAAACCGGCAATTACTTGGCGGGGCAATGCGCCAGCCCGGTGTAATTGCCGCCTGCGGTATTATTGCAATAGAAAAAATGAGCCGGCGCCTGGAGGAAGACCACCAAAATGCACGCATGTTGGCAAGCGGGCTTGAAGTGATGAATAAAGTTTCGGTTTGTGCCCCGGTTGAGACAAACATGGTATTTTTTACGCTGGATAAACCGAAAGATTTCCTTGATAGTTTACCCGCTTTAATGCTGGGAAAAGGCATAAAAATAAATGGGGTTGAAGGCGGGATGCTGCGTTTTGTGACAAACAACGATGTGACAAAAGAAGATGTCCAATACGTTATTCGCAGTTTTGCAGAGGTAATAAAATAATAAAAAGCTCTTGCGAAAGCAAGAGCTTTTTTGCAAATATTTGCCGGGCTTTGCTACCCTTTATAAGGTGCAGGGTGAAAGCGTGCCAGAATTATATAAACTGCCTTTGTGCCGGTGTTTTGCGGCACGGGCGGCTTTTTATGCAGCTTGAATTAATTCAATTTTTTTGTCAGCAAATAGGCTTTTCACAATCAAGGCAGTTGTGGGCAACAATACAGTTTACAATTGCAAACAGCCCTGTTACTGAAATGAAAAGCATAGTGGCACCTAGGTAAACCAACACAGCAAAACTAATAAACTCCGGGGTGACGGTGGTTGCCATAGTTAAAACCGACAATACCAACAACGCAAGCGAAGAAAAAAGCGTAAGTGGAATATATTTGCAATAGCAAACTTTGCCGCCGTGCTTACCCACCATTGCAAGCCAAACTAATAACAATGAAAACACCAGCCCAATGACCGCTGTGGAAATAAAAATTGAGTTTATAGCGGGTGAATAACCAAAGTAAAACAGCAAGGATAGGATAAGACCCATAACAGAGGCAAATATAATAATTCCACTAATGGAAATTTGATAGTAGCTTTTAAAAATTTTCATAAAAAGCCCTCCTTCACTTACAGTATATTAAGGAAGGAGGGAAATGGTTACCTAAGGCAATTATATTTGCGTTTGCATTTAACAACGCAGTTTTTTAATGTTTAAGGTGCTTAATTTTGCAATTCTATATTTTTTTAAAAGTTGTCAGGCAAGCTCCCATTCCAGCAGTAAAAGGTATTCACCAATGCGCTCTGTAGACATACCGCCAAGAATGTAACTTGTAAAGCATGTTTGCCCTAGTGCAATATTGTGTGTATTTGCATAATTAAGCATTTCAAACTGGGTTTTACCTATGGTGTCCATGGGGCCGCTGTGGTAACAGCAAAGGTAATCTGCCGCAAGCTTTTCTAACTGGCCGGGTAAAAGGCAGGCTTCATCACCTTCGGTGAAAAAGTAAGATATAGCGGGTGCAGCGCCAGTTATATGTTTTTTAAGGGAAATGGTTCCTGAAAAACCGTAGATGTCCAGCCCTGCATTTGAGGCTGTTGCCAAAAAAGATGCACTTACCTCACCTGGTGCAGGTTGCTCCGGGTTAAGCAATTCGCTTTTAAGGTACAGTTGGCGCGGGCGTTTAGCAATAAACGGGCCGCTGCGCCGGCTACTGTCAGCAACTTCAGCAAACTTCGCCAGTTGTTTTTGCAAGCGGTTTTTTGTTGTAGGCCCTAAATAAGGCCGGTCTTGAAGTTTTTCAAGCGCCGCTTTAAACTTTTCTTTGTTGCGCCCCGGCATGTAAGCCGCCAGCTCTTCTAAAGATAAACCGAGGGTGCGCAGGTAATGTACAAAAGAAAAGTCGTAAAACTGGAATAGAAGGTAAAACGGCTCGCCTTTTTCATTTATATGGTGTGGCATAAAAAGGCGCGCATTTCGGTATGCCTCCAGCGTGGTTTGCTCTACGCCGCAAAGCGCCAAAAAATCTTGAAGACTAAGGTACATAAACCCTCCTGCTTGTAGTGGGCAAACTTTTAACGCAAAGATTGCCCTTGCAATAACAGTGTTAAAACGTTACTCTGATTTGCCGTGGCATTTTTTATACTTCAGGCCACTGCCGCAAGGGCACGGGTCGTTGCGGCCCACTTTTTGCGCTTTTTTAACAGGGGCTTTTTTCACAGTGCCATCGCCGCCTGCGTTTTGGCCGGGCAGCCCTTCACCGGTTGGGGTTGCCACCTGCCGGCGCACCGGGGCATTGCCGCGCACTTCAATGGTAAGCAGCATATGGGTAGTTTCCTCTTTAATGGCCTCCACCATGGTGTCGTACATCTCATAGCCTTCGATACGGTATTCAACCACAGGGTTGTGCTGGCCGTAGCTGCGCAGGTAAATGCCCTTGCGCAGTTGGTCCATGTTGTCAATGTGGTCCATCCAGTGGCGGTCTACATTCTGCAACAGCACCATGCGCTCAAGCTCACGCATCATGGGGGCGCCGTACTTTTCTTCTTTGCCGGCGCAAACTTCGTCAGCCCGGCGCTTTAATTCTTCAATAATTTCTTCATGGGTGGCGTTTCCAAGCTCTTCAGCGTTTGCAAAGCGGAAGTCGCGCTCGGTGGCAAGCCAGCCAAGGTAATGGCTGCGCAAACCGGCAAGGTTCCACTCGTCGTTTGTCTCACCGCTCAAATACATTGCAACATTGCTGGCTATAGAGTCGTACATCATGCTGCGAATATTGGCGGAAACGTCTTCGCCGGAAAGAACTTGTGAGCGCTGTGCATATATGGTTGTGCGCATGTTGTTCATAACGTCGTCAAAATCAAGCACGTTTTTGCGAATGGAGAAGTTGCGCCCTTCAATGCGGCGCTGCGCGCTTTCAACGGTGTTGTTTATCATTTTAGCTTCAATGGGGGTGTCTTCGTCCACACCCAGGGTTTCCATTATGCCCTGTACACGTTCGCCGCCGAAAAGGCGCATTAAATCATCTTCAAGAGAGAGGAAAAAAAGGCTTGCGCCGGGGTCGCCCTGGCGGCCTGCACGGCCGCGCAGCTGGTTGTCAATGCGGCGGCTTTCATGCCTTTCGGTGCCAATTATAAAAAGCCCTCCCGCACAGCGCACGGCCTCTGCTTCGTCTGCAATGCCCGCCTTGTGCTTTTCTTCAAGTGCAGCGTATTTTGCACGGCATTCCAAAATATGTTCGTCTGCCGTATCTGCATGGCCGGTGGCCTCATAAATGTCTTCTTCGGTGTAGCCCAGCTTGCGCATTTCAGCTTTTGCCATATACTCGGCATTGCCGCCCAGCATAATGTCGGTGCCGCGGCCGGCCATGTTGGTGGCAATGGTTACTGCGCCGTATTTGCCGGCCTGGGCAACAATTTCAGCCTCTTTGTCGTGCTGTTTTGCGTTTAGCACGTTGTGGGGCACACCCTGGCGCTTCAACATTTTGCTCAGGTGTTCAGACTTTTCAATTGAAATTGTGCCAACCAGCACCGGCTGCCCAAGCTCGTGCTGCTGCTTCACCATTTCTATAACGGCACGAAATTTGCCCTCTTCGGTTTTGTAAACAAGGTCGTTTAAGTCTTTTCTTGCAAGGGGGCGGTTTGTGGGTATTTCAATTACGTTAAGGCCGTAAATTTCATTAAATTCACTGGCTTCTGTCTGCGCGGTACCAGTCATGCCGGAAAGTTTTTCATACATGCGGAAATAATTTTGAAAGGTGATGGTGGCAAGGGTTTTGCTCTCTCGCTCTACCTGCACACCCTCCTTCGCCTCTATGGCCTGGTGCAACCCCTCATTGTAGCGGCGGCCCATCATAAGGCGGCCGGTAAATTCATCTACAATAATAATCTCGCCGTCTTTAACCACGTAATCAACGTCACGTTTCATTACACCGCGGGCTTTAATGGCCTGGTTAATGTGGTGCAAAAGCTCCATATGCTCTGCCTCTGCAAGGTTTTCCACGTTAAAAAACTTTTCCGCCTTTTCAATGCCACTTTTGGTAAGGGTTGCGGTTTTTTGTTTTTCGTCCACAATATAATCGCCGTCAACAACGTCGTTGTCTTCCTTGTCGCTCATCTCGGCAATTCTAAATACTTTAAGGGTTTTTGCAAAGGCGTTTGCACGCTCGTACATATCTGTAGAGCGCTCCCCCTGGCCGGATATAATAAGAGGTGTTCTGGCCTCATCAATTAAAATTGAGTCAACTTCGTCTACAATGGCAAAATAATGGCCGCGCTGCACCATTTGTTTTTGGTAAACCACCATGTTGTCACGCAGGTAGTCAAACCCAAATTCGTTGTTTGTGCCGTAGGTTATATCGCACTCGTAGGCGTTTTTGCGTTCATCCGGCATAATGCCGTGCACAACCAGGCCTACGCTAAGGCCTAAAAAACGGTATACCTTGCCCATCCACTCGCTGTCGCGCTTTGCAAGGTAGTCGTTCACCGTTACAACATGCACCCCGCGGCCTGTAAGGGCATTAAGGTACACAGGCAATGTGGCAACAAGGGTTTTGCCTTCACCGGTTTTCATCTCTGCAATGTTGGCCTGGTGCAGTGCAATGCCACCTATAATCTGCACGGGGAAATGCTTCATGCCCAAAACACGCCAGCTTGCCTCACGGCAGGCGGCAAAAGCTTCAGGCAGCAGCTCGTCCAGCGTTTCTCCGCCTTCAAAGCGGCTTTTAAACACCCGTGTAACTGCGCGCAGTTCGGTGTCGCTCATGGTCGCAAATTTTTCTTCAAGCGCCTCAACTTCAGCTGCTATTGGGCGTATTTTTTTAAGCTGTTTGTCTGAATAGGTACCAAATATCTTATCAACCAGTGCCAATTTTGTACCACCTTCTATAGTTTAAGTTATTTGTATTATTACATATTAATGCGCTACATATGCCGTATTATTGTACACCGCAGCCGTGGTGCTGTCAAATGGGCAGCCACGTGGGCGCTGCGCAGTTTGGCCGCATTTATGCTGTAAGGCCCGGCGCTGTAAAATTACTTGCGGCAGGTACCCTTTTCCTATTATAATAAAACAATAACACTTAAAACCTAAGGAGGCTGGAATGATCTACTCCCATGAAGTTGAACAGATGTGTGTGGTTGGCCGCGGGCCGAACCACGGCCCGGCGCCGATACCTGAAGAGGGCAAATGGGTCAAAGCATATCAAATAGGGGACATAAGCGGTTTTTCACACGGGGTGGGTTGGTGTGCCCCGCAACAAGGGGCCTGCAAGCTTACACTCAATGTCAAAGAAGGCATTATTCAAGAGGCGCTTATAGAGACAATCGGCTGCTCCGGGATGACACAGTCTGCCGCTATTGCAGCGGAACTTATTACAGGCAGAACTATTTTAGAAGCCCTGAACACAGACCTTGTGTGCGATGCAATTAACGTGGCCATGCGGGAGCTTTTTTTGCAGCTGGCATACGGCCGCAGCCAAACCGCATTTTCTGAGGGGGGGCTGCCCATTGGTGCATCACTTGAAGATTTGGGCAAGGGCATGCGCAGCCAGGTTGGCACTGTTTTTGCCACAGGTGCAAAAGGTGTGCGCTACTTAGAGCTTACCGAGGGGTATATACTTTCAGTGGGCCTTGCCGAAACGGGTGAGCCCATTGGTTATAAATACCTGCGGGTGGGTAAAATGCTGGAGGATATACGCCACGGCACCCCACATGATGAAGCGTTTGAAAAAAACACCGGTACATACGGCCGGTACGATGAAGCGGTTAAGTACATTGACCCGCGTGAAGAGTAGGGGGGCTTAGAATGGCACAGTTTGAAGGAAAAGAGCGCCGCACAGCCGGCATTGAAGCCTGCCTTACAAAGTACGGCTTTGAAAGCCTTGAAGCGGCGCGTGAGCTTTGCCTTGAAAAAGGTGTTGACGTTGAAGAAATTGTAAAAGGCGTACAGAACATAGCTTTTGACAACGCCGTTTGGGCATACACCCTGGGAACGGCGCTGGCCATTAAAACAGGGTGCAAAACTGCACCGGAGGCCGCCCGCGCCATTGGCGAGGGGCTGGAGGCCTTTGCCGTACCCGGCTCTGTGGCCAGCGAGCGGCAGGTGGGCCGTGGCCACGGCAACCTTGGCGCAATGTTGCTTGAAGAGGACACAGAGTGTTTTTGCTTTTTAGCCGGGCATGAATCCTTCGCGGCGGCAGAGGGGGCAATTGGCATAGCCAAAACAGCCAATAAGGCCCGGCAAAAACCGCTGCGAGTTATTTTAAACGGGCTTGGCAAAGACGCCGCTTATATAATAAGCCGCATAAACGGTTTTACCTATGTGCAAACAGCGTTTGACTTTGAAGCCAAGGAAATTGCGGTGGTGCGTGAAGTGCCGTTTTCAACCGGAGAGCGTGCGGCGGTGCGCTGCTACGGCGCTGATGATGTGCTTGAAGGTGTTGCAATAATGAAGCTTGAAGGTGTGGACGTTTCCATAACAGGCAACACCACAAACCCAACCCGTTTCCAGCACCTGGTTGCAGGCAC
>JAVBRS010000023.1:0-5683 GCA_031547715.1 Oscillospiraceae bacterium | reverse complement strand
ACAAAGACAGCATTGAAAGCGTACCCTTTTTTATTGAGAAACTAAACCAGGGTTTTGACTTTGTGCAGGGCAGCCGCTTTATAAAGGGCGGGAAAGAGCAAAATACGCCGCTTGCAAGGGGCCTGGCGGTGCGTTTCATACACGCACCTGTAATTTCTCTTGCGGCAGGGCAGCGCTTTACAGACACAACCAACGCCTTTAGGGCTTACTCTAAAAAATACTTAACCCACCCTGCGGTACAACCCCTGCGGGATATTTTCAGCGGCTACGAGCTGCTTGCTTATTTGAGCGTGCGCGCCACACAGCTGGGCCTTGCCGCATGTGAAATACCGGTTGCCCGCACCTACCCCAAAAAAGGCAAAACCCCAACAAAAATAAGCCCGTTAAAAGGTAACGCAAACCTTTTGGCTGCGCTGTTTAAAGCTGCTTTTGGCACATACAACCCCACAGGCTATTAGCGGCCGCGTTTTAAATGCGCGCCGCATTGCACAGGCGCTTAAACAAAATATTGTACAAGCTAAATCAGCAACTGTGTTTTAACGGGCACGCTGTGCTGCGGCACCTTAAATGTTTTTACCAAAATTCCTTTTATAAAAAGCTAAGCAATAACCCTGTTTTTTACGATGGTAGATTGGCGGCACATTACGGTAATTTTAAATAATTTATTTTAAGGGGCGTATATGGTTTATAATAAAATTATTATTGGTGCCGGGCTTTATGGGCTTTATGCTGCACAGCAGTGCGGCGCCCGGGGCGAAAAGGTGCTGGTGCTGGAGAAGGACAGCGGCCCTTTTCGCCGTGCAACCTACATTAACCAGGCAAGGGTTCACATGGGCTACCATTACCCCCGCAGTTATTCAACCGCTATTAAAAGCGCCGGTTACTTCACCCGCTTTAACGAGGATTACGGGTTTTCAATATCCAGCAAGTTTGAACAAATTTACGCCACAAGCGCAAACTTCAGCTGGACAAACGCCGAAGAGTTTCGCAAATTTTCCGCTGCGGCGGGCATTAAGTGTGAAGATGTAGCCCCCACAAAATACTTTAACCCCGGAATGTGCGACGGTGCTTTTTTAACCACCGAATACACATACGACGCCATTTTGTTGCGGGACCATTTTCTTGAGAAGCTGGCGGCACTGCCCAACGTTACAATAAAATACAGCGAAAGCATTACCGGCATTTCACAGCTTAACGGCAGCTACCGGTTAACCTGTGAAAGCGGCCTTTGCGCCGAAGCGCCTTTTGTTTTAAATGCCACATACGCAGGTGTTAATGAGGTTTTGGCCCTTGCCGGTTTTGAGCCGTTTAAAATTAAATACGAGCTGTGTGAAATAATTCTTTGCACGGTTGAAGACAGCCTGAAAAATATAGGCATTACCGTTATGGACGGGCCGTTTTTCTCAATAATGCCCTTTGGCAAAACCGGCCTGCACAGTTTAACCAGTGTTACATTTACACCCCATGTTACCAGCTTTAACCCGCTGCCCACCTTTGAATGCCAGCAAAAAAGCTGTGGGCTTTGCACCCCTGAAAGCCTTTACAATTGCGATGATTGCCCTGCAAAACCTGCCAGCGCCTGGCCGTTTATGGGCCAGCTTGCCCGCAAGTATTTAAAACAGGAATACGGCTTTAATTTTGTAAACGGCCTTTTTAGCATGAAGCCTATTTTAAAGGCCAGCGAAATTGACGACTCTCGCCCGACGGTGGTGCGCACATACACAACCGGCCCTACCTTTGTGAGCGTGCTCTCCGGTAAAATTAACACATTATATGATTTAGATGAGGTGCTGGCAAATGCATAAGGAAAAAAACTTTATTTCTGCTGTGGTGTACCTGCAGAACGACGAACAAAAAGTAGAGCCTTTTTTTGATATGCTTTACCGCCAACTCAGCGCACGGTTTGAATACTATGAAGTGGTATGTGTGAACGACGGCTGCAAAGACAAAACTGTGGAAAAGGTGAAAGCTTTTTGCGCCGCAAAAGATGATTTGCCGGTTACCATTGTAAACATGAGCCTTAGCCAAGGGCTTGAGCTTGCAATGAACGCCGGGCTGGACATGGCAATTGGCGATTTCGTGTATGAATTTGACACCTTGAATATAACCTATCCCGAGGAACTTATTTTAGAGGTTTACGACAAGGCGTTAACAGGCTTTGACATTGTTGGCGCCAACCCCGGCAAAAGCCGCAACCTGTTCAGCCGCTTGTTCTACAGCCTTTTCAATTGGGCCAGCCCTTCGCCTTACCCCCTGCAAACAGAGGCCTTCCGCTTAATTTCCCGCAGGGGCATTAACCGTGTACATGCCATAAGCGGGCTTTTATACTACCGCAAGGCCGCTTATGCCGCAAGCGGCCTCAAGGTTACCGGCCTTGTTTATACCCCTGTAAGCAACATGCCCGAAGAGCGTGAGCAGACCCGTTTTACCCGTGCCATAGACAGCCTGGCCCTTTACACAAACACCGGCTATAAACTAAGTTTTTATATAGCAGCGGCAATGTTGGCATTAACCCTTTTTGAAGTGCTGTACACGGTGTATGTTTACTTTTTTTTGCACATTGCCGTTGCAGGCTGGGCAACCACCATGCTGGTAATAAGCGCAGGTTTTTTTGGCCTGTTTTTAATTTTAACTTTGGCTATGAAATACCTTTCGCTGTTGCTGGAGCTTGTGTTTAAAAACCAAAAATATTTGGTTGAAGGCATTGAAAAGCTGCAAAAATAACAGCCGCCGTTTTACAGGCGCAGAAAAAGGCTTTTAAGTTTTCACCTGCAACCTGCGCTGCTAAAGTATTTTGCGTTTTGAAGTGCAAAAACAGAAAGGGCTTTATGTACAGCACAATTTTATTCGACCTTGACGGCACCCTGAGCGACCCTTATGAGGGCATTACCAAAAGTGTTCAATATGCCCTTGCAAACTTTGGCATTGCGGCTGAACAGCCTGTACTGAAACGCTTTATCGGCCCGCCGTTACAAACAGCACTGCAAGAGTACTATGGTTTTACCGAAGAAGAGGCTTGGCAGGTTGTTGCAAAATACCGTGAGCGTTTTAGCGACGTTGGGCTTTTTGAAAACACCCTTTACCCGGGTATTTTAGAGTTGCTTACAGCATTAAAAGTAGCCGGCAAAACGCTTGCTGTGGCCAGCTCAAAGCCGGAAGTGTATGTTAAACGCATTTTAGAGCATTTTAATATAGCCTGTTTTTTTGATGAAGTTGTGGGAAGTGAACTTGACGGCAAAAGGGCAAAAAAAGCAGAGGTAGTGGCAGAAGCCCTTAAGCGCCTTGGCCTGCCCCAAGGGGCAGAAAACACCCTGATGGTTGGCGACCGCCAACACGATGTGTATGGGGCGAAGTATTGCGGCCTGCCGTGTGCAGGGGCCGGCTATGGTTATGCTGAAGAAGGTGAGCTTGTAAATGCCGGGGCCAAATATGTTTTTGACAGTGTTGAAGCCCTGGCCTCATTTTTGTTGGCTTAGCAAGTTTTTTTATAATTTTGTGCACACTTAATTAATTGCCTGCCCTTTACCGTGCAGTGAAGTATACTTATTGCACCACTTTATAGTGGTGTTTTTCTTTTTCTGCCTTTCACTTTTGCCTGCCGCAGGCTTTTTTTATTTTGCATCTCCACCACAGTGCATACAGCCGCTTTAAGTGCCGCCTTAGCCACTGTTTCTATTTGCCTTGTGGCTGGCCTTAGCCGCTGCTTTTATTAACTTTGGCTTGCCTGTATACACATGGTTGCAAAAATAAAATTACAGCCCTTGCATTTGCACTTGCCCTTGCCACATCCGTTAGTTGTCGCCGCTGCGCATGTTTTTTAACTTGCTTCTTTTGCGGTTTTACCTTAGTTGCACATGCCCTTTCACCTTTACCTTAACCACCACACTGAAATATTTTGTCATTGCAATGTTTGTGTGTTACAATTAGCAAAATATTAAGAAAAGGGGCCGCACATATGGAATACATTATCAAAGGGTATAAACCTGAAAGCTTCTTTCGCTTCTTTGAAGAGATAAGCGCCGTTCCCCGGGGCTCTTACAATGAAAAGGGCATTATGCAATATCTTGCAAATTTTGCAAAAGAGCGCGGGTTTGAACACTACACCGATGAAACCTACAATATTATTATTAAAAAACCTGCCTCTAGTGGGTGTGAAACGCTGCCAGCAGTTATTTTTCAAGGGCACACAGACATTGTTTGTGAAAAGAACAATGGCACTGTACATAATTTTGAAACCGACCCACTTCCGCTGTATATTGATGACGGCATTTTGCGGGCAAGGGGTACCACCCTAGGCGCAGACAACGGTACGGCTGTTGCGTACATGCTGGCATTGCTTGATGCCGATAACCTGCGCCACCCGCCACTGGAATGCATTTTTACCTCGCAAGAGGAGGTTGGGCTGGTAGGTGCTTTTGCGCTTGACTGCACACCTTTAACCGGCAAGCGCATGATAAACATGGACTCCGGTTCTCTTGGGCGCACTGTTGCCGGCAGCGCCGGCGGCGTTATGATGCACCTTGCTAAAACCATTGCCCAAGAACCGGCTAAAGGCCACGCTTTGGCTGTATCCATTACCGGTTTGCAGGGCGGCCATTCTGCAGGCGCAATAGACCTCTCTCGCGGCAACCCGCTTAAAATTTTGGCATTTATAATGCAAACCCTTCTCACCCATGCCCCAATGGTGCTGGCCAGCATTGAAGGCGGCTCTAAAGACAACGCCATCCCCCGTGAGGCAGATGCAATTCTTGTTTTTGAAACTGAGGAGGCCCGCGCTGCCGCTGCGGCAACCGTGCTTGACCTCGCACGGGAGCTTAAAGCCCAATACGGCCAGAACGACCCCGGCTTAACCGTTACAACAGAAAATGCGCCATTGCCGGAAACTGCTTTTACTAAAGCCTTTACTGAAGAGCTTGTTCGGCTAATGGTTATGGCCCCCCACGGGGTTGTTTACCGCAACATGGCACTTAACAACGCCCTTATTGCCTCTGTAAACTTTGCATCCATACACAGCGCAGGCGGTGTTGTGCGCATGGCTTTCACCCCGCGCAGCTCAGACGCTGTTTTAAAAGCCCAAATGAAACAGCAGGTGCAAACCATGGCTGATGTTTTTAACTACAACGTCACCCTACACGGGGACTTCCCAGGTTGGCGGTACACCGAAACTTCTTTTATGCGCGATGTGTTTAATGCCGTATGCCAAGAGGTTTTAGGCGAAGGTTCCACAGTTGTTACCACCCACGGCGGGCTGGAGTGCGGTGTGTTCGCCGACAAAATACCAGGCATAGACATAATAGCCATTGGCCCCAATGCAGGCGGCGGCCACACCCCCGAAGAATGGCTTAACCTTGCAAGCTGCGAAACCCAGTGGCAGATAATTGTAGGCATTTTGGAAAAGCTTGCAGCCGAAAAATAAGCCCCGCACTACAACTGTATTATATTAACGGTTTCAAAAGCTTCATAAATTCCTTTTACAGGTGTTTATACCGTTATAAATTTTTGGCTATGGCTGCCTTACTGCAACATTTTGTTAATGCTGGGCGTGAGTGATTAATAAAAATTTCTTTTCACAACTGCGCGCCAACGCCGTTTACAACTAATTTAAGTAAAACCCAACCCCGAAGGAATTTTAAAATTCCTTCGGGGTTGGGTTTTATAATTAAAATAACTAGGCCATTTCTAA
>JAVBRS010000025.1:0-3229 GCA_031547715.1 Oscillospiraceae bacterium | reverse complement strand
GGCAAGTGCAGGCTTTAAAATGTTGGCGGCATCAACCGCCCCCTCTGCGGCACCTGCCCCCACTATTGAATGTATTTCATCTATGAACAAAATCATGTCATCCCTACCGTCTAGTTCTGCCAGCAGCGTTTTCATGCGCTCTTCAAAGTCACCCCTGTACTTTGTTCCGGCAAGCATGGTGGCCACATCTATTGAAATTATTTTGCGCCCTGCCAAATTTTCCGGTACATTGCCCTCGGCAATGCGGCATGCCAGCCCCTCGGCCACTGCTGTTTTGCCAACACCCGGCTCGCCTAAAAGGCAGGGGTTGTTCTTTTGGCGGCGAGATAATATGCGTATTACCCTATCCATCTCTGCATCTCGGCAAAGGCAGGGGTCAAGCTTGCCCGCCTTCGCAAGCGCCGTTAAGTCTCTTCCGTATTTTTCAATGCTTTTTGCGGCTTTGCCCTCTTTTGGCCGCAGCGGTATATCTGCAATTGGGTTTTTGCATTCGTTAACCAGCTCTTGGGCCTCAATAGCATAAGAGGACAAAATGGCCATCGCCGCACAGTTCTCACATTCGGCAATAGCCCGCAATATATGTTCTGCCCGCACAGCAGGGGCGGTTTCCTCCGCTGCAAATTTAACCGCATTTTCCAGTATAGCGCTTGCATTCGCGGAAAGGTGCTCGGGCCGCAGGCTTGTTTTGGCCCCTTTGCCCACCGCTGCGGTTATGGCACGGGTTAGTAAAGGGGCGGTTATACCCTTGCCTGCAAGAAGTACAGCGGCAACGCTTGTCCCCTCTTTGCATATGCCCAAAAGCAGGTGTTCACTTCCTATATAAATGTGGCCCATCTCCTCGGCACTTTTCATTGCCTGCTGCGCTGCACGGTTTGCCCCTTCGCTGAAGCCTTTTAAAAAATACACAATTTTACCCCTTTGCACTTAATGGGGTTAGTATTGCCCGACGCTGCCCGCACAATACTGTTTACAAGAAACAACCGCGACAGTTTTTTACAGCAAAAAAAGGCACCTTTTAAGGTGCCTTTTATATAAATGTTAAATTGTATTAAGCTGTGGTTGTTTCAGCCTAAGCAGAGGCCGCCCCGCTTTGCAGTATAGCTTCCTTTATGGCAATTGCCAACTGGTCCGGGCAGGATGTCGGGCGCTGGCCGCAGGTTATACCTTCAAGCCTTGCAATGGCATCTTCCACCTTCATACCGCGCACAAGGGCTATAACACCTTTAATGTTGCCGTCGCACCCGCCAATAACATCTACATTTTTAATAACCCCGTCCTCTATTGTAACCTGGGTAGCGCTTGAGCAAGTGCCCCTGTTGCTGCGTTGATATACCATATCTACCTCCTGAATTATAAAAAACCTTTAGCATATTCTTCGGGCAGTATAACACCCTTAGGCTTTATTTACAACCTAAAGCTAGTAAAATTGTATATATATTTTAAGCTTTGTGTTTTTCAATACCAATTTTGTATAATTTGCCCAAAACCTGCTTTTATTCCGTAGGTTACCCGCCGCATTTACAATGCATTTCAACCTTTTGCCGCTTTCCATTCCAAATAATCTTCGAAATTGCCGCTGTAGTCAGTGCAACCGGCTTCACCGGGCTGCGGCAGCTCAATTATGCGGTTTGCAACCGTTGAAAGCAATTGGTGGTCGTGGGTGGCAAACAAAAGGTTCCCTTTAAATGCCTCCATGCCGTCGGTAAGGGCTGCAATGCTCTCAAGGTCAAGGTGGTCGGTAGGTTGGTCAAGCAAAAGCACATTGGCGCTGCTCATCATCATGCGGCTAAGCATACAACGCACCCGCTCACCGCCGGAAAGCACCTTTACCGGTTTTAAAACTTCATCACCGCTGAACAGCATGCGCCCTAAAAAGCCGCGAAGGTAGGTCTCGGTCGGCTCCGGTGCCCATTGGCGCAACCACTCAATCAAATTCATGTCGTTTCCGTCAAAAAATTCTCCGTTGTCCTTAGGGAAATAGGCCTGGCTGGTGGAGACACCCCATTTGTAGCTGCCTTCGTCCGGCGTAAGCTCACCGGCTAAAATTTGCATAAGCGCAGTTTGGCCCGCCTCATTTTCACCAACAAAAGCAAGTTTGTCCGTCTTGTTCATTGTAAATGTAACGTCTTTTAACACCTGCACGCCGTTAACGGTTTTGCCAAGCCCGGTTACAAATAAAATATCCTTGCCCGCCTCACGCTCTGGTGTGAAGCCAACAAAGGGGTATTTACGGCTGGAGGCCGGCATATCCTCAAGGGAAATGCTGTCCAATATCTTTTTGCGGCTGGTGGCCTGTTTTGATTTTGATTTGTTTGCGGAAAAGCGCTGTATAAACGCCTGCAATTCTTTAATTTTGTCTTCTTTTTTCTTGTTCTGGTTTTTAATAAGCTGCTGCATCAGCCGGCTGGAATCATACCAGAAGTCATAGTTGCCCACATAAAGTTTTACCTGGCCGTAGTCAATATCTACAGTATGGGTGCAAACCGCATTTAAAAAATGCCTGTCATGGCTAACAACAATAACGGTACCTTCAAATTCAATCAAAAACTCTTCAAGCCAGGTGTTGCAGGCAATATCAAGGCCGTTTGTAGGTTCATCCAGCAAAATTATATTTGGGTGGCCAAACAAAGCTTTTGCCAAAAGCACCTTCACTTTATCTCGCCCGTCTAAGCCTGCCATCATGCCATAATGGCGTTCCTGCCCTGTTACTCCCATGCCGTTAAGCAGCTGGGCAACCTCGCTCTCTGCCTCCCATCCGCCCATTTCAGCAAATTCACCCTCAAGGGCAGCAGCCTTTTCACCATCTTCCTCGTTAAAGTCTTCTTTGGCGTAAAGGGCGTCTTTTTCTTTCATCACCTCATAAAGGCGCGGGTTGCCCATCATCACCGTTTCCATGGCGGTGTAGGCGTCGTACTTAAAATGGTCCTGCTCCAGCACAGACATGCGGTTGCCCGCCTCCAATGAAACAGTTCCTTTGGTTGCTTCAATATCGCCGGCAAGCAACTTTAAAAGCGTGCTTTTGCCTGCGCCGTTTGCGCCAATAATGCCGTAGCAATTGCCGCTTGTAAACTGAAGGTTAACGTTTTTGTAAAGGGTACTGCCCGCAAACTGCAGGCTCAGCTCGGTAACGGTTAACATTTTAATGCCTCTCATATCTTAATTGTTGCGGTGCTTTAAAATTTTGCAGCGCAGTATATGCTTTGTAAAAACCCCACAAGCACTTTTTATA
>JAVBRS010000066.1:0-4218 GCA_031547715.1 Oscillospiraceae bacterium | reverse complement strand
CTCTTCGCTAATATACTCTTCAGCGGCTAAGGTTGTGCAATAGTAACCAAGGTATTCAAAGCATTGTGCGGCAATTTCAGGGCGTAACAGGTAGTTCATAAACTGGTGGGCTGCGTTAGCGTTGGGTGCATTAGAAGGTATAAAGCCTGCCATAATGCCAAAGCCAATGCCCTCTGTCGGGTATACAACAACCAAGCTTGGGTCTGCCATTTTTGCCATTGTAACCTGAGAGGTGTACATAACTGCAGCGCTTATTTCACCGCTTATTAAATCATCTTGTATGCTGTCATCTTTAATAAGGCGTATGTTGGGTGCAAGCTCTAACAATTTCGCGCCGGCGGCTTCAATAGCAGCAGTGTCTTCGGTGTTATAACTTTCACCTAAAACCTTTAAGGCCATGCCGTTAATAACACGGTAATTGCCAATAACACCAACGCTGTTTGCAAGGCTTTCATCCCACAGGTCTGCATAACAGGTAATGGGCTTTTCAACAGCGGCAGGGTTATAAACAATGGTTTGTACGCCTGCGCCGTGGGGTACTGTATACTCATCAGTAGGGTCAAAAAACTGGCCTTGGTAAATGGGGTTAATGTTGCCGTAGTTTGTAAGCAGCTCTTTGTTCAGCGGCTGTGCAAGGCCCATTGCAATTACAGTTTCAATAATGTAATCGTCAACAATAACCAGGTCATAATCGCCGCCGTTTGCGGCTTCAAGTTTGGTGAGCATGGTTTCGCCGAAGTCAAAGTTCACATAATTAATTTCAATGCCTGTCTCGGCGGTAAAGCCGTCGAGAACCTCTTGCGGGAACATACCCTCCCAGGTGTACAGGTTCAAAGTTTGGGCTTCAGCGGAACTACTGCTGCTACTGCTGCTGCCGGAACCGCCACAGGCAGCAAAAAGGCTAGTGCTAAGTGCAAGTGCTAAAATAAGTGCCAGTACTTTTTTCAATGTTCTACCTACTTTCTTTTATTGTGTTATATCATATTTACGGCTGCGCCCAATAAAGTAAGACACAAGCCCTATGAACAAAGTAAATGCGAAAAGCAGTGCGCAAAGTGCATTGGTTTTTGGTGTTACACCGGTTTTAAGTTGGGTGTAAATTTTAATTGGCAGAGTGTTTGTGTTTACGTCGCACAAAAAAACACTGATAATCACATCGTCCATACTCATGGCGAAAGAAAGAAGCATGCCGGAAATTATAGCTGGCAGCATAAGGGGAAAGGTGATGTCCAAAAATGCCCGCATCTCGCTTGCGCCAAGGTCTTTTGCAGCTTCCACAAAACTTTTGTCCATGCCGGCAAGGCGGGCTTTAACCATCATGAACACATAGGGGATACAAAAAGTGGTGTGGGCAATAACAAGCGCCACCATGCCGAAAGGTATGCCGATTAAGGCAAAGAACGCAAGAAACACCATGCCCAAAATTATTTCGGGTATCATTATGGGAAGGGTAGATATATACTCAATAAAACTGCTGGCTTTAAGGCTTGTACGGGCCATGCCCACCGCCCCGAGTGTGCCGATAACCGCAGCTGCGGTGCTGCTTAACACCGCCAAAATCAGGCTGTTTTTCAATGCGGCAAACAGCAGTTTATCGCGGAACAATTCTGCGTACCAGCGCATAGAAACCCCACCCCAAACAGAGGTTAGTTTACTGGCATTGAAAGAGTAAACAACAACCAGAAAAATTGGAATATATGTTACTAACAACACAAGGCCTATATAAAATTTTGGTAGAACACCGGGTTTTTTCATATTGTACAAACTCCGTCTGGCCTTAAATAAGGCCCTCAAGGTCTTTCACATTTGTAATTCGGCGGTAAAGGTAAATAAACAAAGTGGTTATAAGCATTAACACAACAGATAGCGCAGCGGCAAACGGCCAGTTATGGGCTTTCATTAACTGCTCTTGAATTACGCTGCCCATTAGCACCACTTTGTTGCCGCCCAAAATATCTGCAATGAAGAATAGCCCCATTGACGGGATGAAGGTTAGTATAACCCCGGAGAGCAGCCCCGGAAGTGTAAGTTTGAAAGTGACAGTTAAAAACGCTTTGAAAGGGGATGCGCCAAGGTCAAGGGCTGCTTCAACCAATGTCCAGTCCATTTTTTCTGCGCTGGAGTACACCGAGTAAATCATGAATGTAACAAGCACATAAACCATGCCTACCACCACTGCCGGGTAGGTGTAAAGCAACTTTAAAGGGGCGCTGGTTATATGCAGTGCCATTAAAACACTGTCTAAAATGCCGCCGGCGCGGAAGATAATTATCCACCCGTATAAACGCATTAAAGAGCTGGTCCAAAAAGGAATTATGAGTAAAAAGAATATAATGTTGCGGTTGCTTTTAGGCAGCCTTGCCATAAAATAGCCAAATGGGTACCCCACAAGCGCTACTAAAACAGTGCAGGTAAAAGCCAGCTTTAAAGATTGCACAAAGGTGTTAATGTAAACCGGTTGAAACATGTCTATATAATTTTTAAAAGTGAAGCTGGCAGAAACCCCCCAGGCCCCTGCGCGTTGCATAAAGCTTAATGCGACCATGTAAATGAGGGGGCCAAGTACAAACAAAAGCGTTACAAGGTAAATAGGCAAAAGGCTTAAAAGCATTGCCGGGTTTTGCGGGGCTTTTTGTTTTTTGCCGGTTTTGTTAGCCATGCGCAGCCTCACCTTCAACCAGTACGGCATGCTGAGGCGCCCAGGAAAGGCGTACATCCTCGCCCGGAAGCAAGGCTGAATTTATGCCGTGGCGGCTGACAATAACTTCTGTGCCGCCGGGCAGCTGCACGGAAATACGCAGCATACCGCCGGCAAAGCTTTTTTCAAATACTTTGCCTGTAATGCCAGCGGTGTTTTCACCGGCGGGAAGAATTTCTATCTGTTCGCTGCGCACAGCTGCGGTAATTGCAGTGCCGGCAGCTACGGGGCCGCCGGCGGTAACTGCAAAACGGCCGCCCTCACCCTCGGCGTACAGCACGCCGTTTTCGATCCCAAGCGCAATACCTGTTATAAGGTTTGCATTGCCAACAAAATCTGCCACATAGGCAGTTCTAGGCTTGTCATAAATTTCGGCAGGGGTGCCGTACTGCTCAATGTTACCGCTGCGCATTACCGCAATGCGGTCAGACATGTTCAGGGCTTCCTCTTGGTCGTGGGTAATATAAATAAATGTAATGCCAAGCTGTTTTTGCAGCCGCTTAAGTTCAATTTGCATCTGGCGGCGCAGCTGCAGGTCAAGGGCACCTAAAGGTTCGTCCAGCAAAAGTATTTTAGGCTGGTTAACAATTGCCCTTGCAATTGCCACACGTTGTTTTTGCCCACCGGAAAGCTCATGGGGCATACGGTTTTCAAAACCGGGCAGCTGCACCAGTATAAGCGCACTTTCCACGGCTTCTTTTATATCTGCTTTCGGTGTGCGCTTAAGTGTAAGGCTGTAAGCAATGTTTTGTGCAATTGTCATATGCGGGAAAAGAGCGTAGTTTTGAAAAACGGTGTTGACATCACGGCGGTTGGGCTCGGTATTAGTGACATCCGCCCCTTCCAGCAACACCCGGCCGGCATCCGGCCGTTCCAGGCCGGATATAATGCGCAAAGTGGTGGTTTTACCGCAGCCGGAAGGGCCTAGAAGAGTTACAAATTCACCTTTTTGAACATCTAAATTAATTCCGTTCAAAACTTTAGTGCCGGAAAAGCTTTTTTCAATTTTATTAAGGCTTAAAATTATTTCGTCCATTAATTTTCCTTCAATTATGAGTTTACGCAGCAAATATAATTATACTGCATTGGAAGTGCAATGGGTAAAAACATATACACAACCGGTGCCGTATGCCCGTTTAAGGGCAAAGCATTAACTTTTAATATACTATACCATAAAGGTGTGCATTTTGCTAGTACTGCCGTGTAATTTATTAGCGCATTAACTATATTAGCTACAATGGCAAATAAACTGAATTTTAAACAGACTTTTTCGGTGAAATGCCAAAGCCGATAACACTTGGCACAGCTATGCGCACAATTAAAAACAACCGGCGCCAAACACAGGTGCGTCAGTTGCTTTTTGTATCACAAGGGGCAATTAGTATAGGCTCTGCATCGGTTAGCTCGGTGTTTGGCACATCTTCAAAAGGTTGCATTTCTGTAAGCTCGCCCCAGTAGCGCTTTGGCATTAAGTTGCGGCGCAATGCCGGCTTTACCCGGCGTTCTATTGCAATGGTGTT
>JAVBRS010000002.1:0-5146 GCA_031547715.1 Oscillospiraceae bacterium | reverse complement strand
TTTTAAAAGGTTATTTTCAAACCTCACAATTGCATAACCTTTGCGCAGTACCTGCCTTGGGTTCAAAGAGGCTGCAAGCTCGGCCGCTGCCCTATTTGCCTTTTCACACCTGGCCAGGTATGTGTGAATGGTGCTTTTTGCAGAAGCACTGCTGTTAACAAGCATTTTTTTGTATGCCGCAACCTGCCGTGAAGGTGACAAAGCCAAAGCTTGTACCGAAAGCGCAGCAAACCGCTTTTCATTGGTTTTTAACTTATTTTTAAGGCTGTACAAAGCGTTACCATCAGCTTGTTGCAAGTATGCCGCAAGTTCTAACTTGTCCGGTAACAGGTGCTCTGCTGCGGCGCTTGGCGTTGGGGCGCGCAGGTCCGCAACAAAATCTAGTATTGTAAAATCAACCTCATGCCCCACCGCTGAAACAACCGGCACCGGGCTGGCAGCCGCTGCACGCGCAATACCCTCGCTGTTGAAAACCCATAAATCCTCGCTGGGACCGCCACCCCTTGCAACCAGAATTGCATCCAGCCCCGGTTGGCCGCTTAAAAACTGCAAAGCTGCCACAATTTCTTTTTCCGCCCCTGCCCCTTGTACCAAAACAGGGCAGAAAAGATATTCCACAAGCGGGTAGCGTTTTTGAGTAACACTTAAAATGTCTTGTAATGCCGCCCCTGTTTTAGAGGTTATAAGCCCAATGCGCTTTGGGAATGCAGGCAGCGGGCGTTTGCGCCCCTGGCTAAAAAGCCCCTCTTGCTCAAGTTTCTTTTTCAACTGTTCAAACGCCACCCCGGCCGCGCCAACACCGTCCGGGAAAAGGTCCTCAACATACACCTGAAAAGCACCGGTAGCCTCATACAAAGATATTTTGCACCGCACCACCACCTGCATGCCGTTTTGCGGCAAGAAAGAGAGCTTTGCGGCATTTTTGCGGAACATTACCGCATTTACACTTGCGTTTGCATCTTTGAGCTGAAAGTAAAAATGCCCGCTGGTGTGGCGTTTAAAGCCGCTAATTTCACCGCGCAACGCTATGTCGGTAAGCACTGCATCGCTTTCAAGCAGGGCTTTTACATATTGGTTTAACGCTAAAACCGTTATAACATTTGCCAAATAAAAGCCCCCTTTTTATTTTCAACTTTGTTCATGCTTGTGCTGCAATAACAGCGTTGCCAATTGCATTATCTGATGAAAACTGTGGCGGGGCAAAAAAGGCATTTGTAATTTTTTTATTCACAAGTGGTTTAATTACAGTGCTGCACATTACCCCGCCTGCCAAAAGCACAGGCAGCTGCCCATATTCTTTTCTGGCGTTTATAATAAGCGCACAACACGCCTCGCCTATATACGTTAAACAGTACGCTGCAACCTCTTCTTTTGGGGCACCGCCGTTAAGCATGCCGCCACATTTATTTTCAAGCCCTGAAAAGCTGCAGTAAAGCCCTTTTAAACTGGGTTTTACTGCAATTGGCACGCCACAGCCTTCCGCCAAAGCGGAAAGGTGTGCACCACCGGGAAACGGGAAGCCCAAAAGTTCTGCAAGCCTGTCTACAGCTTGGCCTGCGTACAAATCATTGCTGCCGCCAATATTTTCAATGCTATTAATGCCGTTAACCAGCAATAAATCCGTAGTTCCACCGGAGATATGAAGGGCGAGAAAAGGCGCATTCAAAAGCCCGTTTTGCCCGCTGCCATGCAAAGCCGCCATTATATGCCCCTGCTGGTGGCTGGTTTGTACTATAGGTATGCCCTTTGCTGCCGCAAAGGCAGCTGCAAAAGCTTTGCCGGTTAAAAAGCACGGCATATAAGAGCCCTCTTCACCCCTTGGTTTAACCGCCACACCAACCTTTTCAACTTCACTTAGCATTTCAGCGTTGCCAAGCGTTGCAAGCACGTTTGGCAACGCTTTAGTGTGGTGAAACACAGCGTCGCTTTGGCGCAGGCCAAGCTGCCCTTTTTGCACCGGTAAAAACTCTTTCGCGCGGGCAACAACTTCACCTGTGGCTGCGTTATACAGCGCAAGGGACGTGGCGTAGTTGCTGGTGTCAATACCAAGGGTTATCAATTTTTGCCACCGCTTTTTTCACTTTTATTGTATGCGGGTTTACCGCCTTCTTTTTTCTGGTTTTCCTGCGTGTTTTCATTTTTTTCAACTGCCGCTTTTATTGAAGTGTAGCCCGCCTTTTTTTGTGGCGCATTGTTGTAGCTGCGTTTTTCTGTGCCTGCTTCCGTTTTAGCCTGTTTGCCGCCAAATTTGCTAAACTTGCTTTTTTGCTTATCACCGCTATTTAGCTTTACAGGTTTATTTTTGTTTAGCACGTGTGCGCTGGCTTTAGAACCGCTAAAACTAGCCACAGGCTTACCGCTTGGTGCACCTGTTTTTTTAACATAATTACCAGGCCTTTTAGGGCCGCCGCCAAATGTGGCACCTGCAATTTTTTTTGTAGGCTGTTCCTTATTTTCGGCCATGCCGGCATCAATACCTGTTTGTTTTACTTCTCCTGTAACCGGGCTGTTTTCAGTTGTTGCCGCAATGGCCAAACGTTTTTTGGCCGCTTCTCTTTTCGCCGCTTCCTGCACCTTAACTTCCTGTGCTTTGGTTTGCTTTTTGGCGGTGGTTTTTTCAGGTGCAGGCGTTTCAGCAATGCCTTTTTCTCGGGCAATGCTGCCCAAAATGCCATTTACAAACTGGTAATCATCACCGGCTGAATATTTTTTTGTAAGTTCAACAGCTTCATTTATGGCAACACTGGCGGCAACTTTTTCGGTTTTCATAAAAAGCATTTCCACAAGGGCTATGCGCATTAAAATAAGGCACACTTTAGGTATGCGGTTCATTGCCCAGCCGGTGAGCTTTACTTCAATTAATGCGTCTGCTTCAGGCAGGTATTCAAAATAATTTTCAACAAGCTCATTGCCATAGTCTTTTAAAACCCACTCACCTTCTTCGGCATTTTGGGTAACCACTTCTTCCAGCGTATTGTAGCCGAAAGATTGTTCAAACAGCGTAATAAATGCGGTTTCGCGGTGTATGCGTCGTTTCATCTTACCTCCAAATTTTATCCTGTAAAAACAACAATTAAGACACCCTTTCCATTTCCATGGAAAAGTGTCTTCAATATTGTTATTTTATTCATTTACGGTACTTGCGTTTTCAATTTTAGCGCCGGCCACCACAATGTTCACACGCAGCACAGTAATGCCCGTCATACTTTGAATTGCATTTTTCACGTTGCTTTGCACCGCTGCAGCAACGGTGCGCATTGTTGCACCGTACTCCATCACTAAATGCATATTTACAATGGCAAGCCCGTCATGCATTTCAACGAATACAGGTTTTTGAATGCTGGTTTTAGTGAAAACACCTTGAATACCTGTAATGCCTGTTGAAACACCTGCCACGCCATCTACTTCAAGCGCGGCAAACTTTGCAATTTTAGCCAGTACATGTGTTGAAATTTGTAAGCTGCCCTTGGCCTGTTTTGTCGTTTTTACTTCCATAATACACTCCTTATCAGGGCTGCATTGC
This sequence comes from Oscillospiraceae bacterium, assembly GCA_031547715.1. GTDB lineage: Bacteria > Bacillota > Clostridia > Oscillospirales > Ruminococcaceae > JAVBRS01. The sequence continues at coordinate 1,623 of JAVBRS010000002.1, read as the reverse complement.
ATATAAAAAAGCAACCAGCTTATATAGCATAATTGTATGCGAAATTTCTGCTGGGCAGCAGGTTTCGCCCTGTAAACCAGCCTTATGGCGGGCAGCTGGCACTTTCGCATATTTTATGTAATTATACCATTAGTATGTGTATTAAACAACAGTTTTTAGTTGTGAAGTTGTGCTATTTTACTTCAACAATGTTAATATTCTGCGCATCAATACCTGCTTTATTTATAACAATGTCACGTATTTGTGTAACTTCTGCACTTGTCAACTGTCCGGAAGGGCTCATAACCGTAACAGTTATTTTGCCGTTATCGATAAAGGCAATGCAATCAATAAAACCCTTTGCCTTTATAATATTTTCAATATCGTTCTCAAGTGTCATGTTTGAAATTGTCTCGGTCAAGCTGGCTGTGGCTGCTGTTTTCTCTGCATCGGTAATTTTGGCGCTGCGCAAAGTTTTTTGTATTGCGTCCAGCGCGGCATCTCTTACCTTTGAACGGTTTAGCCGCACCTGGTCAAAATAAGCCTGGCTGCTAACCGTTGCGGCAACAAGTTGTGCGTCACCATAGTTTTTATTTGCCCCTTCAGTTGTTTGCACAAATTCTTCGGCCTGGGTTGGCTGCACTTGCGTTTCTGCAACACCCACGCCGGTTTGTGTGCTTAAACCAAGGTCTGTTTTTGCATACTGCCAGTTTAGGTATACCGCAACACCAAGGGCAACACACAGTGTGAACAAGGTTAGCTGGCGTGTACTTTTAATTTTTTTCATGGTTTCCTCCTGTTTTTGTTAGTTAAGTTTTGTTACGCACACGCGGTTGCTGGTTATACCAAGCACAACGCATACTACCTCTGTAACCTTTCGCTCAACAGACACATCTCCGGCGCCTTCACACACAACTACCACCCCTTTTACAACCGGTTCAAGCGTACCGGTTGTAAGCGCAGTTCGGCCTTCACTTGTGTCTACTAAAACATAACTGTTTTGTTCTACCGTTCTGTTGCTGTAAATGTTTTCGCCGTTTTGGGTCTGGTTCTCTTCATGAACTATAGTTTGTGCGTAAATTTCTTCTGCGCTGCTTTCCAGGGTTATCATAACTTTTACATTGCCCACACCCTGCATGCTGGCCAATATGTCAACAAGCTGCTCTTGGGTGCTTTGCAGGTATGTGCCCTGGGTGGCAGTTTGCTGCACCGTGCCTGTTTCTTCATTAACTTTATTGCTGTTATTAAAGCTGCCCCAACTTGCTATAAGTAAAAAAACAGCGCTTGCACCTAAAAAAATACAAAGCATTTTCGCTGTGCTTATTTTTCTGTTCTTAAATATTTCAATGGCTTTTTCTAAATTGAAATCCTGTTTTTTCATTTTCGTTCTCCATTAATCACAATTTCAACTTCGCCACTTAAAACACTGTGCAACACTGCTGCAGCCTTTTCTTCATCACCCGCTTGAATATAAACCTGTACCCCAGTTGTATATATTGCACCTGCTTCATTGCCGGCGGTTAACAGTGTAACTTTTGCCCCGTAAACACCCGCTGTCTCAAGTTCAACTTCCAACTGTTTTTCCATGTTGGCTATAAACACATTTTGCACCTGGTTTTGTACTTGGGTTTCAACAACGTTAGT
>JAVBRS010000145.1:0-10964 GCA_031547715.1 Oscillospiraceae bacterium | reverse complement strand
TTCTGCCTACAAGACATTATATTTTGCCACAGCCAATAAGTCAAGACCTGCGTGCTTTAATTTAACATAATACCGCTGAATTTTGCTTTGTACCATGTACCATTTTCTGTTTTGCAGCGGCTTTTTTAATATTGCAAAAATTTATAAGTGCGGCAGGTTAAACCCGGCCGCGTTTTTATTTGCCGCAAATTTTTATTTTGGGAAATTTTATTATTTTGCTGGTATTTCAGCGCCCACGTAAATGACTGCACATTCACCCGGCAACGCCGCCGTAAGCAAAGCCCCCTTCCCGTTTCTAACCGTTACCGGCAGCTTCACCGTATAACTTCCCTGTGGTAAAAACCAGCCCGGGCGCCTTGCCGCAACGTACCCTTTTACAGTGCCCCTTTCTTCTTTTATATAGTTTGCGCATTGTATGCACCCACTTCACCCTTTGCAATAGTTTGCCAAAATTGTAACATCTATAATTAACTTTATGCGAGTTTTGCGCTTTACTGCACCTGCCCGCTGCGGCGCGGTGCATAACGCACTTTACAATAACTGTTTTTTTGCTTATAATAAGCTTTGCATTTGTATGCGTGCAATTAATGCTAAAGCATGTACAAACATTTGCGCTCGTAGCGCAGCTGGATAGCGTGTCAGACTCCGACTCTGAAGGTCGTGGGTTCGAATCCCGCCGGGCGCACCAAAAAAGCCTTTTCGCTATGCACGGCGCAAAGGCTTTTTTATTTTGTTTTTTTTAAATGTTTTCAGGCTGTTTTTAAACACCCTGTGCCGGTACACGCCGTTGCTTTTTGAAAAGCTTTTACCAAAGCTATTTCATTTGCAATTTAATGGCAAAACAACCTGTCCCGCTAATTTTAATTAGCCGCAAAAACTTGCCCCGCTTTTGGGGCAGCCAGAAATGCTATTTTGTTAAATACTTTATACCCTAAGCCTTTTAACAATGCTTTATTTAAACTTAAGTGCCTTTTAAAATGCGGATAATTTACATTGAAAAATAACCCCATGTTATTTGAAGTATTGTACAGCCTTTAGTAAGTAAGCTAATATTTAAAAAGCCCCATGCCCCCATTTTTAAAATGCCTGCTTTTGGTGCTATGCCTAGTTTGTTTTGGCAAAGCTTACAAAATGTTGCAGCCACTAAAATTATTTACTTTTAACCAAGTTTTACCTTTGCCGCAAAACTTCCAAAAATAGTTTTGCTAAAATATGATATTATAAGGAAAGGTTGTTTTTTAACTTAAAAATATTAGGTGATGTTAAAATGAAAAGTTCTTTCGCCCGCCGGGCCGCTGTTGTTGCCGCTTTACTTTGTTGTGTTTTGCTTGCCGCCTGCGGCGGCACTTTTACCCCAAGGGTAGAGGGGTTTAGCGCCCCCGCAGGCTACGCAGATTATGCCGTACCAGAGGATACCGATACTCTTTTGGGCACGCCGCTTGCATTAAACGGCACGATTGACACAGTTTTTTATGACAACAACACAGTTTTTGCCACACTGTCAACATTAGACGGTGAGTGGCTGATTGTTTTCGGCTCCAGCACCTTTGTTGATACTGACGCCTTGCTGAACTTTGACCTAACCGGAGAAAATGTTGAAATTTACGGCTACTATTCGGGCATTTCCTACCAGTTTGACAATGAAGGTGCACCGGTGTGCATTTTAAGTGATGCGCCCAGTTGTTTTTACATTCAAAACAGCAACACCACCCATTACATTGATGAATTTGCATGGCCCGATGGGCAGGCCCCGGCCGCCCTTGTGACCTTAGAAGTATTTGAAAGTACTTTTAACGCCCTGGCCGCCGAGCTAAATACCACTTTTACTGTGGGTGATATCACCGAAATAGGTGAAAATGCATATAATGCCAACCTTGGTATGGGCAGCAGTGTATCTTTTGTGTTAAACAGTGACGGTGAAATTTTACAGTATGCCTTTTATACAGATATAGCCCCCGGTGAAGCCGGGCAACATAACTTTTTAACAGTTTTACTGCTGACCCTGCGCTGTACGCTGCCAAACGTGCCTGACAAAGACCTTGAAGACCTGCTGGTGCTTTTGCTGGGCGGCGAAGTGTACGATAAAAACGGGGCGCACATGTACTGCACACTTGATGAAACCGGAAGGTTTTACCTTTTGGCAAGGTTTTATTGAATTTTTGCGCCATGGTGCAACACGGCTTAATGCGCAAAACCCGCTTTATAACTGCCCCTTTGCATAACGGGGCGCCAAGCTTTTTTATGCCGCCATATTGCGGTGTGGTATAAGCAAAATGTAGGGTCATAAACACTCAGCTTCTTTTTTTACCACCATGTTGCCGGTGGGGTGTAGGCCCGCTGCAAAATTTACAAAACTAAATTTTGTATTTCACGTTCTGTTAAGGCACAAATTTAATGCCACACATATATAAATGCTTTGGGGGGTTGCAATGGTTAAGCTGCTGGCAAAAATATTTATAAAAAATAACACCGCCTTTGCAAACCCCGCCACACGCAGGGCATACGGGCTGCTTTGCGGTGCACTTGGCATTTGCTTAAACCTGGTTTTGTTTTTTGGCAAGTTCTTTGCAGGGGTGCTTTCATCTTCTTTGGCCATTATGGCAGACGCCTTTAACAACCTTTCAGACGCCGCTTCCTCTCTTGTAACGCTGTTGGGCTTTAAGCTTGCCGCTGCTGAGCCGGACAAAGAACACCCTTTCGGCCACGGCCGAATTGAGTACCTTTCCGGTATGGCCGTTTCAATTTTTATACTGCTTATGGGTTTTGAAATTGGCCGCACCGCCATAGGCAAAGTTTTACACCCGGCACCTGTTACCTTCGGGCTGTTACAGGCCGGTGTTTTACTTTGCAGCATTGCAGTTAAACTTTACATGTATTTTTATAACAGGCACTATGCCGGGCTGTTAAACTCTTCAGCAATGTTGGCCACCGGGCTGGACAGCCTAAGCGACTGCGCCGCTACCGGGGCTTTGCTGTTTGCATTGGCATGCGGCAAGTTCACCGGCCTGCAGGTAGACGGTTGGGTGAGCCTTTTGGTGGCCGCATTTGTTTTTAAAACCGGCTTTTCCGCTTTAAAAAGTACCGCTATGCCGCTTTTGGGGCAGGCCCCCGCCCCAGAGCTTGTGAAGGCCATTGAAGAAACGGTACTTGCCGCACCTGCCGTGCTTGGCATGCACGACCTAATTTTGCACGATTATGGCCCCGGCCGCATGATACTTAGCCTGCATGCAGAGGTGGACGGCGCAGGGGATATTTTTGCCATTCACGATGAAATAGACAACGTTGAAAACCAACTTGCACAAAAATTTAATTGTACCGCCACAATACACATGGACCCAATTGACATTCATAATACCCGGCTTAACGGTTTGCGCAGCGCCATAACAGCCCTTTTGCAAGCTGAAATTGACCCCGCCCTTACAATACACGACCTGCGTATGGTACCCGGCCCAACCCACACCAATTTAGTGTTTGACATTGTGGCCCCTACAGGGTTTAAAACACCTTCAGCCGCCCTGGCAAAACAAGTTAAAGAGCTTGTGCAAAATTTAGATGGCGGCGACTACCGTGCAGTTGTAACGGTTGATGTTGGGTTTGTTTAAAACATTTGCAGCATTTACAATGGCGGGCACTTTTTAAAAACATGCAAAAAGCAGTGCTTAAAGCGCTGCTTTTTACTGTGTTAAAACTCAATTGCTTTGAGTTTTAGTTTACCTGCAGCAATTCGTCTTCTGCATCTTCCTCTTCATCTGCCATCACCTGAAAAGAAAAAATATCGGGTTTTTCATTAAATGCAGCAATTACCCCTTCAATAAATCTCACGCAAGTATGTGCGGAAAGTTGTGCTTCTGCATATACACCATCTTTTACCTGCCAACCCCACCAAAAACCGGCATTTTCATTGCTTATATACACATGGGTTGAATTTGCCGGTTTAAACTTTTCTCTTGCCAAAATTTCCAGCTTTCCCGGGTGGTCTTGGTCAAGTAACCTTATAACATCCATTACCATACCGGCAAACCGGGCTTGCAAAAACATGCGCCCTTTATAAATGTATGAAACCAACTTGCGCCCGGTTACTTTGCTAAAGTCTTCCAGGGTTATAACATCAACGTTTTCAAATACAATGCTCTCATCTTCAACCTTTTCAAGGTTATATTTTTTTATAATGTCTGCGGCCAGCCGCTGCCCCCGGGCTTTAATTTGTTCTGCCCCCCATATGTGCTGGTTTAATATATCTCTGTTCAGCTCGTTCGCTTTTGAATGCCCGGTTATAATAGCTTTCTTTTCTTCAAAACTTTTGTTTGAAAGCTCTGAATTATAACCGGTAACCGTCAGGTTCCCTATGGTGTGCAGCCACTCTTTATGTTCTTCCTCTTGTACATTTGGCCACTCTTCGTTCAGGGTTTGCGGCATTACATGTTCTATTGTAAGGCTCTCTTGTTGCAACTTTTCTTTTCTTTGGTCGTTTTCAATTTCCAGCAGTAAAAATTTTGCCAACGCCGCGTTGCCGTAAATATTAGCCGTCATTAAATTATTCTCAAATTCTCTCACTGTGGGCATTGCATCTTTTGATGAAATGTTAAAGAAGAATTTGTTTATCGCTTCATAGTATTTTTCCTTGTTTTTCTCTATTTTAAAAATGCGGTTATGTAAATAAATAAACAAAGCCCTTAATGTGTTGGAAGGTACCCCGCAAACAATGCGCCGCAAAAGATATGCAAGTACAAACTGCAGTGTTTTCTCAAGGGTGTTTTCATCTATTATATTTTGGTTGTAATCATCAAAAACCTGCATCAAAAACGGGTAGCATGTAGTTTGGTTTAATTGGCGTATTTTTTGTAGAATTTCATTCACTTTTAGTGGGTATACTGCGTTACCGTATACAAAGGTTTTATAAATATCTGCAAAATATTTTAATTCTTTTAAGGCTTTTTCTTGTGTATAATTGTTCTCTTTAAAAGTTTTTACAAATTTTTCGTATAGTTTTTTGGAATTTGTAGGTGTTCTTGTTTTCAGCGCCAGGTACTGTGTGAAGAAAGCGTCCAGCACCGTATATTCCCCGTTGCGCTTTAATGCTTTTTCAATGGGTACCCAGTAGTTTTCAAACAACATTTCCTGTTGCTCTGCATTCATTAACAAAAAATTTCGTATAAGGTCGGCGTTAGACAAATCCAACCCCGTTGAGTTTATGCTTTCAAATATAATCTGCGGGTCATCCTCGCCTTTTGTCAACACTATTTCAACTATTTCAATTTTTGTAAGGGCATTTAAAACCTGCTCCGGGCCAATGCCGTTTTCCTGCCATTTGTCAAAAACTTCTTTACAGGTACAATAGTTTTTATAAATATGGCTGTCTTTGTCCATATCAAAAAAATTTTCCTGCAAAAGCAGCTCGAACTGCTCATTGTCTGTTTTAATGGGCTTTAGTTTTACTTTATCTTTTTCCTCGCACCAGCGGTTATGTAAATACAGTTCTTCTATCTCTTGAAAACACGGGTCTTCACTTACCTTCGCTATTGCAGACAGTGCTTTCAACATAATCATCATTGTTGTAAGGCGTTGCTGCCCGTCAATTATTATGTATTCCTGCATTGAAAAGCCGCCGGTTTTTGCAGACATAAAAACAATTGTCCCCAAAAAGTGTTTTTCCTTTGTCTCTATAATGCTTTTTATATCCTCTAAAAGGCGAAGGCAGTTATCTGCAGCCCAATCATAGTTGCGCTGGTAAACCGGTATTTTAAACAAAACCTTATTTGCACCAATAAAATCTCGCAACATCCATAGCTTACTTGCCTCCATAACACTTTCCCTTCCTTTACAACATGGCAGTTGAATTTATATTGTAAAACTGCCGGCTTTTACTTTTATGCATTTTAAGCAAACCTGTTTTTAAACTGCTGCTTGCGCCTTTTTTAAATATTACCCTTTTGTAAAAGCTTTAGCCCCTTCGGAGTTTTCGTTTTGCAGCCCCTCCGCCGCAACCGCCAACATAAGCTTAATGCGGTTTTCCTGGTTTACACGGGTTGCACCCGGGTCGTAATCTACCGGTACAATGTTGGCGGTGGGGTGCAGGGTTTTTATGTTGCGCACTTCACCTTTGCCGGCAATGTGGTTTGGCAGGCAGCCAAAGGGTTGTACACAGATAATAGTGGGGTAGCCCATCTCCACCAGCTCAATCATCTCCCCGGGCAGCAGCCACCCTTCCCCCATTTTATTTCCCGGGCCAATAACGGTGCCGGCGCCCTTTTTTAAATGGTCAAAACTTGCAGGCGCTTTAAAGTTACTGTATTTTTTAACAGCATTTGCAATGTCATCTTTAATTTTGCAAAGGTAGCTGCGCGCAGTTTGGTACCCTAATTTTGAAAAGCCGCCCCCGCCGTAAAGCGCCATGTCCTGCAGCGGGGCATCTATTGTATAAATTAAAAACTCCAGCAGGCCGGGCACCATAACCTCGCACCCCTCCCCCGCAAGCAGCTCCTCCAGCCCGTTGTTGCCAAGGCTGGCAAACTTCACATAAATTTCCCCTACTATGCCCACTTTTATAAGCTGTTTCTCATCAAGTTTCAAGGCGGCAAAACTTTCAACCACCTGTTTAAAGTAACCAGCCATTTGGGTTTTAGAGTATCCCTTCTCTTCGGCAAAAAGGCCTATTAAGGTATCCACCCAGGTTTTTACCAGCCTGTCTGTGCTGCCTTTTGTCACCTCATAGGGGCGGGTTTGGTTGGCCAGCAGCATTAAAAGGTCGCCGTAGGCCACCGCCGCAACCATTTTGCGCATAAGCGGCACGGTAATTTCAAAGCCGCTGTGCTTTTCAATGCCGTTTACGTTAACAGATATTACCGGCACCTGCGCCATGCCTGCCTTTGCCAAAGCCTTGCGCAGAAGGTGCAGGTAGTTTGATGCGCGGCACCCACCACAGGTTTGGGTTATTAAAAGCGCAGTTTTTGAAAGGTCATATTTCCCGCTGTTCAGGGCGTCCATCATCTGGCCAACCACCAAAAGGGCAGGGTAACAGGTGTCGTTGTGCACGTACTTCAACCCTGCGTCAACCACGGCGCGGCTTTCATTCTCTAAAATTTCAATGTTGTAGCCGTAGCTGCGCAGCACCTGGCCCAAAATTGCAAAGTGTATTTTTGCCATGTTGGGCACCAATATGGTATATTCGCCCCTCATCTCTTTTGTAAATTCCACCCGTTTCGGCAGGGCGTATTCTATGTCACTCATGAAGCTGCATCTCCTTTTGTACCACCTTCCTCCAGTGCGGCAAAAAGGCTGCGCAGCCTTATTTTTACCGCCCCAAGGTTTGTTACTTCGTCAATTTTAAGCTGGGTGTAAAGCTTGCCGCCATTTTCTAAAATCGCCCGCACTTCATCGGCGGTAACTGCGTCCACCCCACAACCGAAGGATACAAGCTGTATTAAGTTTACGTTTTTATTCTCCGGCCGGGTGCAAAACTTTGCAGCTGAATACATGCGCGCATGGTATGTCCATTGGTTCAGCACCCCTACCCGAAATGCCTCAACCTCACTTGCAACGGCGTCTTCGCTAACAACCACCATGCCCTGCTCGCACAAAAGCGTGTCTATGCCGTGGTTCACCTCAGGGTCTATGTGGTAGGGGCGGCCCGCAAGCACAATTACCGGCAAATTTTCTTTTCTGGCCAGTTCAAGCAGTTCTTTGCCTTTTTGTTGCAGTGCCGCCATATATGTACTGTATGCCAGGTACGCTTTGTCCACCGCTTGTTGCACTTCACTTTTTGGTGTTTTGCCAAAATCTCTTTCCATTAGTGCGGTTAACTTTTTAACAAAATCCGCCTTGCGGTGTATGCCCAAATAATCGTATATGAATTTCACGTTTTTGCCTGTAACAACGTTGGCGTGCACCACCTCAGGGTAGTAGGCCACCACAGGGCAGTTGTAGTGGTTGTCGCCTTTGCCCTCATCAAAATTGTAGCTTTGGCAGGGGTAAAAAATTGTGTCTACGCCGGCTTCCAGCAGGGCTTCAATGTGGCCGTGCACAAGCTTTGCCGGGTAACACACCGTGTCTGACGGTATGGTGTGCTGCCCTTTTAAGTACAGTGAACGTGTGGAGCCCACCGGGCTTGTAACCACTTCAAAACCAAGCTCTGTCAAAAGGGTGTGCCAAAATGGCAGCTGCTCGTACATGTTAAGCACAACCGGCAGCCCAATTTTACCCCTTTTGCCAGGCTTTGCAGCCAGTGCTTTTAAAAGCCCCAGCTTGTAATCAAACATGTTGTGGCGCGGCGCGGCGTAGGCAGGGGTAACCGGGCGCTCGCACCGGTTGCCGCCAATAAACATGCGCCCACCGGGGAATGTGTTAACGGTAAGGCTGCAATGGTTTGTGCAGCTTTGGCAGGTTATTGCCTGCACGCTGTGTGTAAATGCGCCCAGCGCACCCGCTGTTAACACCGTGCTTTTGCCGGTGCTATTCTCTTTTGCGTGCAGTGCCGCACCGTAGGCGCCCATAAGCCCGGCCTGTACCGGGCGCACAACCTCAAGGCCCGTCTCCTGCTCAAAGGCGCGCAGTACGGCATTGTTTAAAAATGTGCCGCCCTGCACAACAATGTGTTTGCCCAAAGCCTCAGGCGTCACTGCCCTTATCACTTTATAAAGGGCATTTTTAACCACGCTTATTGAAAGCCCGGCTGAAATATTTTCTATGGCCGCACCGTCTTTCTGCGCCTGCTTTACAGAGGAGTTCATGAACACAGTACACCGCGAGCCCAAATCAACCGGGGCGGGTGCAAAAAGCCCAAGGTTTGCAAACTTCTCTGTTTCAAGGCCCCAAGCCGCAGCAAATGTTTGAAGAAAAGACCCGCAACCTGAGGAACAAGCTTCATTTAAAAACAGGTTATCAAGTGCACCTGCATGTATTTTAAAACATTTAATGTCCTGCCCGCCAATGTCTATAATAAAATCCACCTCGGGGCAAAGTGCTTTTGCCGCTTTCAGGTGCGCCATTGTCTCCACCAGGCCAAAGTCCAGCTGGAAGGCGGTTTTAAGCATATCTTCACCATAGCCGGTAACAGCACTACCTGCAATAACTGCCCCGGGGTTGGCCTTGTAAAAGCCCTCTAAAAACTGTTTCACCGCCTCCATTGGGCGCCCTTCACTGGGCAGGTATTGGCTTGCTATTATGCCGCTTGTTTCATCAAGCATTACGCATTTAATGGTGGTGCTGCCGGCGTCCACCCCGAAGAAAACCTTGCCTGTGTAGCCGCTGCAAAGGTTTTGCGGCAGGGCGTTTTTTGCGTGGCGGGCTTCAAAAGCTTTAAAGGCTGCTTCATCTTCAAACAGGGCGGGGCACGCTATATACCCGGCGTTTGGGTGGTAACCTTCAACTGCGGCCTTTACGGCAATAAGGTTTTGCGGCTGTGCCACCGTTAGCGCCGCGCCCATTGCAACATAAAAAAGGCTGTTTTCAGGGCAGGTGCCGGTGGTTTTAAGGGTGGTGTCAAAAGCCGCACGCAACTCTGAAAAGAAGGTGAGCGGCCCACCCAAGTAAACTACCTTACCCGCAATTGGCCGCCCTTGGGCAAGGCCGGCAACAGTTTGGTTTACCACCGCCGCAAAAATGCTTGCGGCAATATCTTCTTTTCTTGCCCCTTGGTTTAAAAGCGGTTGTATGTCGCTTTTGGCAAAAACACCGCAGCGGCTTGCTATGGTGTACAACTTTTGCTTTTCTTTGGCAAGGGTGTTCATCTCGGCGCTTTCTACGTCAAGCAGGCTCGCCATTTGGTCTATAAACGCCCCTGTGCCGCCGGCGCAACTGCCATTCATGCGCACTTCCAAGCCGCCGGTTAAAAACAAAATTTTTGCATCCTCGCCGCCCAGCTCAATAACCACTTCTGTGCCGGGCATAAAGTGGTTCACCGCCACACGGGTTGCATACACCTCTTGTACAAAAGGTATGCCACAACCTGCAGCCATGCCCATGCCCGCTGAGCCTGAAATGCTTATTTGTGCTTCTTCAACGGGGAACTGCCTTGCTATTTCGGCCAATAAGGCCGCAGTTTTTTCTTTAATTTGTGAATAGTGCCGCTCATAGGAGGAAAACAAAATTTGGTCATTTTCACCTAGCACCACACATTTCAATGTGGTGGATCCAACATCCAAGCCTATTTTCATTTCATTCCCTTTCTACTTGTCCCGTGGTTCGCCGGGTTATGCCATGCCGGCTGCTTTTTTGCGCTTATACCGGGTGCGCTAAATGCGCTTTTGCCCGACTATACTATACAATTTTTGTGTTGTTTTGTCAAAACATTACAGGTTTCTCGCCTGGCGCTTTCGCCCTTTTAAAAGTTTTACCTTAGGGGCATTAAATTTTTTTGAAAATTGGTAAAATGCAGTTGCTTTTAAAGCTGCAAATTTTATTTTTAGGCTTGTTTAAACATATGCAACGTTTTGCCCCACTTTTACAAAAAGCTTGTTTTGCGGTATTATTGTTTCATATAAAAGGGGGTATTTTATGTTTGCTTTTCATATAACAGGCGCTTCCGGTGCGGGCACAACCACGCTTGGCGCAGCGCTGGCCAGCGCTTTAAACTTTACCCAGCTGGATGTAGACGATTACTTTTGGTTGCCCACCCAGCCGCCCTACACCGCCGCCCGCCCCCGAGAGGAGCGGCTGGCCCTGCTGCAGGCGGACATGCAGCTTTACGGCAACACGGTTATATCCGGCTCTGTTGGCAGCTGGGGCAACCCGCTGGTACCCGCCTTTGCCGGGGTGGTGTACCTTGCCACCCCAACTGAAACCCGCATTGCCCGCCTGAAAGCGCGTGAAGCCGCCCGCTTTGGCCCGCGTATTGAGCCGGGTGGTGATTTGTACGAAGAACACATAGAATTTTTAGCCTGGGCCGCCGCTTACAACACCGGAGATGAAAGTATGCGCAGCGCCGCCATGCACAAAGCCTGGCTTAGCAGCTTGCCTGTACCGGTGTT
>JAVBRS010000096.1:0-3898 GCA_031547715.1 Oscillospiraceae bacterium | reverse complement strand
TTGCGGCCGCTGTACGATGCACTGGGCACAATGCTGGGCGTTGAAATGCAGCAGCGCTTAACGGAAAAAGGCAGCATTGAAGTTGCACCTTTAGCTTACATGCGCGGGCGCACGCTGGACGATTCCTTTATTATTCTTGATGAGGCGCAAAACACAACGGCAGAGCAGATGAAAATGTTTTTAACCAGAATGGGTGCGGGCTCTAAAGTTGTGGTCACAGGTGATATTACCCAAATAGACCTGCCGGAGGGCAAGCGCTCCGGCCTGGTGGACGCAATTGGAATTTTAAAAAACATTGATGACATAGCAACTGTGCACCTGAGCGACAAAGACGTTGTGCGCCACAAGCTGGTGCAGGCAATTGTGAAAGCCTATGAAAAAGCAAACAGGGCAAAGCCGCCGGTGCAGGTGAAACGCTTTAAAGCGCCAAGCAAAGGGCGGTGGTGAGCTTGCAACACACCGTATTTTTTGAAAACCGGCAGCGGGCAGTAAAGCTGCCGGGCGGCATTAGGGCATTGCTGCGCTGCTGTGTTGCCGAAACATTGAAGCGGGAAGGTGTAAATGCACCGGCGGAAGTCAGTATTTCGTTTGTAAGTGATGAAGAGATAGCGGCTTTAAATACCGAGTACCGCGGAAAACCGGTGGCCACCGATGTATTGTCGTTCCCTATGGGTGAAGACGGCGAGTATGAGAAAAATTTAGAGACCGGTGCCATTTTGCTGGGGGATATAGTAATATCTGCAAAGGCGGCGGTGCGCCAAGCAGAGCAATACGGCCACAGCGCTGAGCGTGAATTTGCATTTTTGACGGTGCATTCCATGTTGCACCTATTGGGGTACGACCACGAAAACAGCAAAACCGAAGATGAGGAAATGCAACAAAAACAAGAGAATATTCTGCTGGCGCTAAGGTTAAAACGTGGCTGAGGTGGCTGTGATATGAAGAAGTTTTTAAATTCATTCCGCTATGCAGGCAAAGGGGTTATTTATGCAATAAAGCATGAGCAAAACATGCGCGTGCATATGTGCGTGGCTTTTTATATTATGCTGTTTGCACCTTTTTTCACCTTCACTAAAGCGGAACTGTGTATTTTAGCCATTTGTACCTGCGGTGTGCTTGCGTTGGAAACCGTGAATTCCGCCATAGAGCGGGCGGTTGCAAACCCTGCCCCAGGCAGCTTTTACATTGCAGGTGTGGTTAAAGACCTTGCGGCAGGTGCGGTTTTGCTTTTCAGTTTCGGGGCGCTGGTGTGCGGGCTGGTTTTATTTTGGCAGCCCCTTGGCGTTGCAGCGGCGCTAAGTTTCTACCTTTCTTCGCCGCTGCGCATGGCACTGTTAGGCCTTTCTTTCGCAGGTGCAGCTTACTTTATTTTCAAGAAAGAGGAATAATTATTTTGCAAAATACAACTGTTAGCCCTGCAGGTGCAGGTGAAAATTTTACAACAAAAAGTGCTTTTGTGGCCATTGTGGGCAAGCCGAATGTGGGCAAAAGCAGCCTTTTAAACGCATATATTGGTGAAAAAATTGCCATTGTAACCGCAAAAGCTCAAACCACACGCACCCGCATAACAGGCGTACTTACAAAAGGTGCAAACCAACTTGTGTTTTTAGACACGCCGGGTATTCACGCCCCAAAAACAAAACTTGGCCAACGCATGGTAAAAGCCACAACAGACAGTATTGCCGATGTTGATGTTGCTGTGATGATGTTTGAAGTTACAGGCGCATTAACCCCGGCGGAAAATAGCCTGATTGAGAGTATAAAACAAAAAAAGCTGCCTGCCATAGGGGCGGTGAACAAAGTGGATTTATTAAAAAATAAAGCCGATTTATTGCCGCGCCTGGAAATGCTTTACAAAACAGGTGCATTTAAAAGCCTGCACCCAGTTAGCGTACACACCGGCAGCGGCATGGAAGAACTGCTTACAGAGATTGAAAGCTATGCTAAACCCGGCCCCCATTACTTTGATGAAGATAGCATTACCGACATGCCAGAAAAAGCAATTGTTGCGGAAATGGTGAGGGAAAAACTGCTTACCAACATGTATGAAGAGATACCGCATGGTACAGCAGTGGTGGTTGAAAGTTTTAAAGAGCGTGAAAACGGTGGCCTTATTGACATAGGTATTAACATTTACTGCGAGAAAAAAAGCCATAAAGGCATGATTATTGGAAAAGGCGGCGCAATGCTGAAAAAAATAGGCAGCGAGGCGCGGGCAGATATTGAGGCATTTTTGGGCACAAGGGTTAACCTTGAGTGTTGGGTAAAAGTAAAAGATGAATGGCGCGACAGCGACTTTCTTTTGAACAACTTCGGTTTTCAAAAATAAAGCTATGGTGGCCCCTGTGGCAGCACCTATTTGCAAATGTAAAAAAATGGCGCTTTTTGCCGCACATATGTAAAAAAACCATGTAAAACCTATTTAAAGGGGGTGTTTTACATGAGTTTAAGTGTATGGCAACGCTTTGTGCAAACCGGTGAAGTTGAAGATTATTTAACCTACAAAGCAGGCGGTGCCCGGCAAGGTAAAAGCAAAACCGGCACCAACAACCTGCCCAGCGGCACTGCAGGCAATACCGGCACGACAAAACGCCCGAAGGAGCGAAAGTATGCAGCTGATAACCGACGGCCTGGTGCTGCGAGAGGTAAAAGTAAAAGAAGCTGACAGAATAATTACCCTTTTAACCAGAGAAAAAGGGGTTGTAAGTGCGGTGGCAAAAGGCAGTTTGCGCCTGAAAAACAAACTGGCAAGCTCAACCGGGCTTTTATGCTATTCAGAGTTTCAGCTGTTTTCCGGTGTGGGTATGTATAAAGTGGATGATGCCGCACCGAAAAACGTTTTTTTTGAGCTGCGAAGCAGCGTTGACGCGCTGGCGCTTGCCATGTACATGGCAGAGCTTACAGCCGCCCTTGCCCCGGAAGAGAGCCCTGCGGGGGAATATTTAGATTTTTTGCTGAATGCCTTTACTTTTTTGTGTAAAAAAAGCAGCAATTTAAAACTTGTAAAAGCAGCATTTGAATTGCGGCTTATGGCCATGGCAGGTTTTATGCCGGACCTTGTAGCCTGTGAGGTTTGCGGTAAGTTTGAAGAAAAACTTTTTTATTTTGACATTGACAGCGGCTACATAATTTGCAGCGAGTGCACAGGCAAGGCCGGCAAAGCGCCCAATGTTAATTTAGCTGTTTTGTCAGCAATGCGGCACATACTTTTTTCAAGTGAAGATAAAATTTACAATTTTACACTGGGGGCGGCTTCCGCAGATATTTTGTACCAAATTTGCGGGGCGTTTTGTGCCCACCATTTAGATAAACCGTTGAAGACCAGGGCGTTTTTACAGGAAGCACTTGGTTAAATGCAAAGAGGGGAAAATGACAGAAAGAGATAAAAAAGCCATTGAGCTTGAAAAAGTTTTATACATAGCAAGCGAATACGCCCTTTGCCCGGAGGGTAAGGCGGCACTAATTGCAATGCAACCTGCTACAGAGGCGGATGAAGCCCGCGCCGCCCTTGCGAAAACAAACGCCGTTGCAAACCTTTTGCAAAAGCTTGGCAGCCCGCGTTACGGCAGTGCCGAAGGGGCGAAACCGGCGGCAGAGAGGGCCCAAAAGGGCGGGTTGCTCTCAATGGGGGAGCTTTTACGGGTTATGCGTGCACTGCAAAACTTTAGAGAGCTTGGTGTTTGGTTTACAAGCGGAAGTGATGAGGACATTTACCCGCTTGATGACCTTTTTCGCCAGCTATACCCGCAGCATGCACTTGAAAGCTTTATTAAAGATAACATTTTAAGCGAGAGTGAAATTGCAGACGGCGCAAGCGATACACTGTATAATTTGCGAAGGCAGATACGCAGCACAGAAGGGCTTATACGAGAGCGTTTGGACGCCATGATCAAAAGCG
>JAVBRS010000001.1:0-4246 GCA_031547715.1 Oscillospiraceae bacterium | reverse complement strand
GGCTTTTGCAGCTGCTGCTACCCTTGCCGGGGTTGCACTTTTGGCGGTGCTTTTTTTGGCAGCCGGTTTTTTAGCTGCCATGGTTTTTGCACCGGTGCTTTTGGCGGCATTTGCCTTGCGGGTTGCCGCTGCTTTTTTACCTGCAGCTACACGCTTTTCGTGTATGTCTTCTTTAGCTGCACGGGCATTTGCAGCGGCCGCCACCCTTGCGGGGGTTGCTTTTTTAGCTGCCGTTTTTTTTGCGGTGGTTTTGGTTTTCGTTGTGTTGTTCATTTTCCTTCGCCTTCTTTTATTTTGTTTTGTTTTTTTAACGTTTCTTTCTGTGGTGCCACCACCTTAAAATGCACCCGCAAATTAACTGCGGTTTGTACATTTTTTGCTAGTATGGCGGCTAAACACAGCGAATATACCTAAAAACCTCTTTTTAAAGCTGCTTCATACGCAAAAATGTGTTATACTAAAGCATAAATAAAAACACCGGCACCAACACGTGTTAGAAAGGCTTTGCAATGAACAAAACTTTTTTTGAAAACTATGCCAACTTCACCGTTAAAAGCGGTGTTAACCTAAAGCCCGGCCAGGTGCTTATTATAGACGCCCCTGTAGAAGCAGCTAATTTTGCACGGGCCTGTGCCAAGGCCGCTTTTGCTGCCGGGGCAAAAGATGTTGTTCTGCACTATGCAGACGACACTTTTCAACGCCTGCGCCTTGAGGGTGCAAATGATGATGTAACCGCCAGCGTACCTGCCTGGCGCGCCGCCAGCTACGCTGAATATCTGCCCCAAGGTAAACCGTGGGAGCTTGCTACCCTGCGCATAATTGCCCCGGACCCCGAAATTTTTAAAGGCCTGCCCGCCGCAAAGGTTGCCGCGGCAGACAGGGCCCGCCGCGCTGCATTAAAGCCCTTCCGAGACTCTATTCAAAACGAAAGCCAGTGGTGCATTGTTGCTGTGCCAAGCCCGGCGTGGGCAAAAATTGTGTTCCCCGCCATTGCAGATGAAACCGAGGCTGTTGAGGCCCTTTGGGGCGCCATTTTTGCCGCCACCCGCATGGACCAGCCCGACCCTGTATTGGCCTGGAAACACCATACAGACACCAACATGGCCCGCCGCGACAAGCTGAATGCTTTTGATTTTGCAGGCGCACACCTAACCAGCGGCAACGGCACAGACCTTACTTTAAACTTTGCCACCGGCGCAAAGTGGGAGGGTGTTTTGGAATGGACCAAAACCACCGACATTCCTTTTATAGCTAACATACCCACAGATGAAATTTTTACAACACCGCACCGTGCAGGTGTTAACGGCAAAGTGTACGGCACAAAACCATATGTGCACAACGGCGCCATTATAAAAAACTTCTGCCTTGAGTTTGAAGCGGGGGTTTGCGTGCACCACAGCGCCGAAGTTGGCGACGACCTGCTTGACCTTTTAATAAAAACCGATGAAAATGCCTGCCGCCTTGGTGAATTTGCGCTTGTGCCAAAAAGCAGCCCCATAAACCAAAGTGGCCTTTTGTTCTACAACACCCTGTATGATGAAAACGCCGCCTGCCATATTGCGCTTGGCGCCGCATACGCAGAGAACCTGCCGGAGGATGAATTGCACGCCCTTGGGTTCAATACCTCTTTAATGCATGCCGACGTGATGATTGGCGCAGACGACACCACCATTACCGGCACAACAAAAGACGGCCGCCTGGTAAAAATATTTGAAAACGGCGATTGGGCCGAGGATTTTATTTAACCCGCAGCCGCAATAAAAATTAAATTACACGGCAAATGTTGGCTTGCATTTTTGCGCCAGCTTAATATAAAACACAGAAAAGGAAAGAAACTATGAAAAAATTTTTATCCATTTTAATGGCAACCCTTTTAACTTTAAGCTTGTTTAGCGCCTGCGGCGGCAGCGGCAGTAGCTCACAAAGCGCCGGCAGCAGCGAGGTTACCACCGACAGCAGTGCCACTACCTCCGGCAGTGGCGAAGGCGCGGGTTCTTCCACCTCCAGCGCAGGGCAGGTTTCAATTACTGTACCCGGCACCTTTTTTGATGAAGGCGCCAGCATGGACGCCGAAGAATTTGCCGCACAAGACGGCGTAATTAGCGTAGCCCGCGGTACAGGCAGCGATTTTGTTATAACCATGACTGTTGAAAAACAAGCGGAGTTGATGCTTACCGCCGCGGCACAAATTGAAATGTATTTCGCAAGTATACCCACCGGGTACATAGCCGGGGTTGAAGGTGCCGCCCCATTTGATGATGTGACCGTTTTTGTAAACAGCACCTACACCACCGCCAACAACAACACCCAATACCCCGGCATAACATCCGCTGCAACTTACTACCAACTGCTGGCGGGCCTGCCTGTTGGCGGCACCATTACAACCGCCGGTGAAGGCGGCAGCCCCGTACACTACACCATTACCTGGTAAGTTTTGCAGCCGTAAAATATTGGCGCCCACCACACCCCTTGCGCTGCGCCATTACCCTGCACGCTATACCGCTTTATTTTTGAAGCGGCGGCACCAATAAAAAAAGCGGCACAAGTTTAGCTTGTGCCGCTTTTTTTATATTTTGTTTTATTAAAAGGCAACCCAGGTTATTCTTCCATAAGCTTTACGCCGGCTTTTTTTGCAAAAAACGCAATGGCCCTTGCATTCGGCCCGGCATGTGTGCCAATAACGGTGCCAATCGGGTACCGCTCGGGTGCTTTTTCAACCAGTTTGCATGTTTGGCTGTAAATTTCATCTGCTGCTGCGGGCGTTTTAGTGTAGCCAAGGCAATATGGCCAACTTTCATCAATGCCGCCGCATTCTTCAACCTTTTCAAAAATAAGTTTTTGTGCGTTTGCAAACCCGCGGGCTTTGCCGCAGGGGCCAAGTTTGCCGTCTTCCAAAGTAAGCACAGGCTTAATGCCTAAAAGCTCGCCTGCAAAAGCAGATGCTGCCGAAAGGCGGCCGCCCATTTTAAAGTACTTCAGTTCATCCACCACTGCAAAAAGGCGCAGGTTTTCTCTCGCCGCTTCAAGGTCGCTTACAATCTGCATTGCACTAAAACCTTCTTCAATGCGCTGCATGGCCCGCATTACAAGCAGGCGTGTGCCAATTGTGGCTATTTTGGAATCTACAATATAAATATTGTCGTAGTCAACTTCATCTTTTGCAATAACCGCGCTTTGCATTGTGCCGGAAAGAACCGATGAAATAATAATGCAGATAAGGGTGTCGCCAGCAGCTTTCGCCTTTTCAAATTCAACCTTGAAAGCCTCTGGGTTGGGCTGGCTTGTTGTGGGCAATGTTTTTGCTTTGGCCAGTTTATCAAAAAATTCATCCAGCGGCATATCAATGCCGTCACGGTACTGGTTGCCGCCCATGTTAACCATAAGCGGTACAACGGCAAGGTTAAATTTTTCTTTTTCTTCAGCGTTGAAATCAGCGGTGGAATCTACTAAAATTCTAATCATTCTTTTGCCTCTCAGTCGTTTTAAGTGTTGAAAAATGTGTGTGCAGCCCACTTAGTGCTTTGGCAAGCACCTCTACTTCTTCGCTGCTAAGTTCTTGCATGGCCTGGCGCACCATCTCGTTGTGGAAGCGGGTGTGGTGGGCAAGCACAGGTATGGCAGCCCCCGTTAACGCCAGCGTGACCTTGCGTTTGTCTCCAGGCACTTTATTGCGCACAAGGTAGCCCTTTTGCTCAAGCGTTTTCACGCTTGCGGTAAGGGTACCTGCGGTAATGTAAAGGGTTTTAGCAACCTGCGCCATAATTGCGCTGCCTGCTTTTTGGCAGTTGTCCACCGCCTCCAGCACATGCAGTTCACTTAATGAAAGGTTGCTGGCGTAAGTGCGCAAGCTCGCTTCCTCCAGCCGCAAAATGTCACCAAAAACCTGCACCAAAAATGCATTTAACTTATTTTCATGTTCTGTCATTCTACACACATCCCACAATTTGTTTGATATTCAAACATTTTTTATTATAGCACCCTACCGCTCTATGTCAAGCTTAATTTGAACATCAAAGTATTTTATTTTCACTTTCGCAATGCTTTTTTATATACTTTAAAATTGGCGGGCGGCAGGTAGCTTTGTAAACTACCTGCCGCCCGCCTTTTCATTCTAATTTTCAGCCGAAGTTCTCCAAAATAAAACCAAGGCTTTCTTCGGTAAGTTCAAAGCGGGTGTCGTTCCAGCTGCCCGGCACGGCTTTTAAAGTAATGGCGGGGCTTTGCCTTGCTAAAAAATTTAAAATTA
>JAVBRS010000079.1:0-3311 GCA_031547715.1 Oscillospiraceae bacterium | reverse complement strand
AATAAACTTGGCTTGAATTGACATGGAAAAATATAAAATATGCCAACATACCGCCAAAACTTGCCGCATATGCAAGCAGTTTTACAAGCGGCAGGGTTAATAAATGCCGTGTGTCTTTAAACAGGCCAAACAGTGCCAAGGGCAATTGAAAAGGCTGCATGCAAAAAACTGCCGCCAGAAATATAGCGGCAATGCCTAAAATTGAATGTGCTGCGGCCCATGAGTAACTTTGCACAAACAGGTATACCGGTGAAAGGTAAAAGGTTTCAAAATTTAACACCATGCTGGTATTGGCCCCGGAAGCAAATACATTAAGGTATATGAAGACGAAAATGCCCAAAACGCCCGCGAAGGCGACAAGATAACCGCCAAAGTGCGGTTTTTGCAAAAGCGCAACCAACATTGCTAAAAAAAACGCGCAAACAACAATGGCGGCAGCAGGCCCTTTGGAAAAACAAACAAGAACAAAGCAGCATAAAAGCGCCACCAGTTCCATAGGCGGCACCTTGAAATGCCGGGTGGCTATATGGTGCAGCAGCATTAAAAATACAGGCAGAAAAACAAGCAGTGTCACCTGCGAATTGATATTTGAAATAAGGTGGTAAAAATTTGTGTTGCCAAAAATGCTCGCCGCACCCGGCAGTGCCAATACAGTACTGGCACAGTTAAAAAATAAAATGGAAAAGGTAAAAAGCAAAGCTTTGTTTTCACTTTTATAATAAACGAGAGCGAAATTATGCAAACAAATTAGCATTGCCAAAATAACCCCAGGCCCTGCGTAAAAAGCAACAATATTGTATGCAGGTATACCGCTTACAAGCACTAACGCCGCTTCAAACAGCTCAGTTAAATAGTGGTATGTCAGGCGCACCATTGAAAAGCGTATGTCCTGCGGGGGAAAGGCAATAGTAAAGGCTTCAACGTTGCCAATGTTCCACATTAAATCTTGCGTGAGGGGAATTTGCCCAACAAGGCCGGGGTGCGCATTTTTAACGCTAATATAAAAAGCAAAAAGCAAGCACAGTACACCAAAAAGCATAAAAAAGCCGGCATGCACACCATTAACAAGTACAGTGTACGCCTTTAATGTTTTTGGCAGCCTGGGGCAGAAGAAAACAAACCACACAAGGCTTAAAATTGGCGGTAAAACCCGTAAAACCCATATAATATTAAGCCGCATGGTTATGCAGTAAAGCACCACAATAAAACCTGTGCCAAATAAAACCCCCAAGGGTATTTGCCCGGCTTTAAAAGTGCTTGTAAGCCTTGTAGTATGTGTGAACAATAGCCCCGGCAGCATTACATATACAATAAGGCAGCACCAGAATAAAAACAGCTCACCTAAACTTCCGCCTGAAAACTGTATTAAAACGGCATAAGAAAATAAGCAAACAGCGCCTAAAATAATTTTCAGGCGAATATAATTATTTTTCAAATTCAAGAAAAGTTTTTCCACTTTACCCCCAAAAAATCAAGTAAGCATATGTATATATTTACTTTTTTCACACTTTTAGTCAAGAGGCGGCAATTAAAACACCCCGAAACTACCGGGATGTTTTAATTGCCGCCAATAAAATTTAGCAGTAAAAAAAATAAGCAAGGCTAATTTGAAAAAGATGTTTTGCAGCTGTATTTACACTGCACTAAACTTAATTATGCGCTGGGCATAGTTTTAAATCGTAAAATCACAGGAACACTAAATAGTGCCGCGGCAAATTTCGCCTGCAAAATAGAGGT
This sequence comes from Oscillospiraceae bacterium, assembly GCA_031547715.1. Taxonomy (GTDB): domain Bacteria; phylum Bacillota; class Clostridia; order Oscillospirales; family Ruminococcaceae; genus JAVBRS01. Next base: position 1,574 of record JAVBRS010000079.1, on the reverse strand, counting down.
TAAGTTAACTGCCTTTCTTTTTGCCTAAGCGCACATTTACCCCGCTTAGCACCATACCGAACCCGCCGCCACAAAGGCCGCCTAAAATATGTCCCATCTGTGAAATGTTGTCGCTTGACATAACACCGTTTAAAATTTCATTGCCTATGAAAAAGAATGCGACAAGAATAACTGTCAAAGGGAATTTACCCTCCTGCACATTTACAAACGAAGATAGAAGAATAAGCATAAAAACAATGCCTGAAGCACCTATTAGCAAGGTACCGGGGAAGAAAACAACATTTACAAGGCCTGTTACAAATGCAGTTATTATGCCCATTACCGCAAGGCGGGCACTGCCGTATTTTTCTTCAACCATTGGCCCAATTGCTAAAATAAGCATAAAATTGCCGGCAAAATGCGCCCAGTTGGCATGCATAAAAATATGGGTAAACATACGCATATACATTAGCGGGCTTAAAAAAGAGGTGTAGTAAATACCGAACATGCGGTACACCCCTTCACCGAAAACGGTGCTGATGCAAAGCATTGCAAAAGAAATAAAGGTAACGCTTAAAACAACCGGGGCATTAAAGTCAATTTTCAAATTCTTCATATCATAGCCTTTCTGCAGGTATAACATAACTTGTAAAAGTATAGCAAAAAATGCAATTTTACGCAATGTGTGTGCATTACTAATTTGTATATGTTTACAAAGTAACTAAAAATATAGTATACTAAATTGTAATACATTTGTAATAAAACTATTTTTACATTAATTTTGGCACTTATAGCAGCAAAACTTTGCTTAAAATAGCATTTTTTGCAGGGGTTAAAATATAAAATAAGTTCAGAAATAATGAAAGGTGGTGGGCATTTTGAAAACAAGTATCGGCATGGTGGTTAAAAACTTTCAGTCTGCGCAACCACTGCTGAGTTTTTTGCAAAACGCCAAAAAGTATGGTAGAGATATCTACAGTATAATTGTGGCATATTCCGGCGCATTAGACCCTGCTGCAGTGGCAAGGCTGGAAGAAGAGGTTGTTGTACATTTAGTACATATAAACCACCCGGGGCCTTTAAGTGTTAGCTTCAATAAGCTTGGCATAAGTAAAAGTGCACAAAGCACATTGCTGCAATGTGAGCTTGCCAAAACCCATAATATGGTGCCTTACGGCTTTAACCGCAACACTGTTGCCATGCAAGCCGTGTTAACAGGCACAGAGTTTTTAGTGTTTGTAGATTCCGATGTTGAGCCTTACGTGTTAACAAAAACAGAGCAGGGAGAAAAACTGGTGGAAATAGACTTTTTTGGCCGCCACCAGGCCGCTGCAGAACAAGGTGCAAACTTCACCAGCAGCGAGTATTCCGGCTACAATATACTGCCGCCCATGAGCTTTGAAGGGATGGCACCGCTTTTACAAGCTTTGCAAAAAGAAAATATGCTGCCCTGGCTGGCCAGGCAAAGTGAACACGGCTGCCTTATTTACCAAGATGCTTTTGACAAACCGTTTGTACCGACAGATAAACTGCTTGGGGGGAATTTGGGGATACGCCTTACGGCTTTCCGAGAGTTGCCGCCGTTTTTCTCAACG
>JAVBRS010000177.1:0-4316 GCA_031547715.1 Oscillospiraceae bacterium | reverse complement strand
TGCCACAGACGGCAAAATTAAAGATATGATTTTAGCCGGCATGGATGTTGCAAGGTTTAACTTTTCACATGGAAACCATGAAGACCACCTTGCCCGCCTGCACGAGCTTGAAGCCGCCAGAAAAGAGCTTGGCCACCCTGTTGCTGCAATGCTTGACACAAAAGGCCCTGAGATACGCCTGCAAAAATTTAAAGACGGAAAAGCTTTTGTTAAAGAAGGCGCCACTTTTACCCTAACCACTGAAGATATTATGGGCGATGAAACACGTTGCGCAGTTACCTATAAACAGCTGCCGCAAGATTTGCAACCCGGCACACGCATTTTGCTTGATGACGGCCAAATTGCCATGGCTGTTAGCGCTGTAAACGGGCAAAACATCACCTGCACCGTGCTTAACAGCGGGTGGCTGAAAGACAATAAAAGTATAAACCTGCCCGGTATACGCTTTTCTATGCCTTATATAAGTAAAAAAGATGAAGGCGATTTTCTTTTTGCAGTTGAGCATGATTTTGATTTTATTGCATGTTCTTTTGTGCGCAACGCACAGGATATTTTAGCCGTGCGCACCATTTTAGATGCACAAAAGTGCGATACCATTCGCCTTATATCTAAAATTGAAAACCAAGAGGGTGTAACCAATGTAAAAGAAATACTCGCCGTGAGTGACGGGCTTATGGTTGCCCGTGGCGATATGGGCGTGGAGATTGACTTTGTAGAGCTGCCCCACCTGCAAAAAGAGCTAATAGAAGCCTGCTACAGCTCCGGCAGGCCGGCAATTACAGCTACGCAGATGCTTGAGAGCATGATTGAGAACCCACGCCCAACCCGTGCAGAGACCACAGACATAGCAAATGCCATATACGACGGTACCAGTGCAATAATGCTTTCCGGTGAAACGGCTGCGGGAAAATACCCGGTTGAAGCTGTGCGCACAATGGCCGCCATTGCCGAGGAGACGGAAAAGCACATTGATTACATTAAGAACTTTTTAACCCGCAACGCCCAAACCAACCACATGAACGTTTCACACGCCATAGCACACGCCGCTTGTACAACCGCCATTGATACCCGGGCCAAAGCGATTATTGCAATGAGCCACAGCGGCGAGACCGCCCGCCTTATTTCCAAATACCGCCTTGGAACGCCCATTGTTGCCTGTGTGCCCACAGAAAAAGTTTACCGGCACATGGCACTTTCATGGGGGGTTATACCTGTGTTGGTACCATACGCAAGCAGCACAGATGAACTTTTCGGCCAGGCGTTAAGCTCTGTAAAAAAGGCCGGTGTTGCACAAGACGGCGACCTTGTTGTTACCACTGCCGGTGTACCTGTTGGCGTTTCCGGCACAACAAACATGGTTAAGGCAGACATTGTTGGCGATGCGCTTGCCACCGGCATTGGCATTGGCAACGGCACCGCAATTGGCCAGCTTTGCATATGCAAAACAGAGGCGCAGGTTGCAGCTAATTATAAACCCGGTGACATTTTGGTGTTACCTGCCAGCAGCAATACCCTACTGCCTTATATACGCACCGCGGCTGCGGTTATAACAGAGGAAACCGGCTTGAATTCTCATGCTGCCATTGCGGGGCTTGCCCTTGGCATACCGGTTATAACCGGCGCACTTGCCGCAACAACAAAACTTAAAAATGGCGCACGCGTTGCGGTAGACGCAAGCCGCGGTATAGTCCACTCTTTAACAGAGTAAAGCATATAAAAGTAAATGCTTTTATAAAAACAATTAAAAACAACCCCCTTAACAGTTTTACTTCGTTGGGGGTTGTTTTTGTTCTTTTCTGTTTCAGCAGTGTGTTTCGCCTTGCATATTTAATGCTTGCTTCAATATTACTCTTTCAGCGTTTCCGTTTCATCTTCTTTAGTTTTAGCATCCCGCTTAAACTCCAAAAGGTCGCCGGGCTGGCAATCTAAAATATCACAAATCGCCTCCAGTGTGGAAAAGCGTATGGCACTTACCTTACCCGTTTTTATGTTTGAAAGATTCACATTTGCAATACCCACCTTCTCCGCCAGGTCATTCAAGGAAATTTTTCTGTCTGCCATCATGCGGTCAAGCCGTAAAATTATAGCCACTTCACCTCTCCTTTACAAAGTTTCATCTGCCTGCTGCTGCAGGGTAACGCCATGCTCAAACACAAGTGAAATAGCGTAAATTATAAAAGCCACAACCAACATATCTAAGCCAACGCCTACTTCAATTTCTGCATGTTTTAAAGCAAACCCAAAAAGTAGCAAACCAATTGGCTGTGCAATTGCCGTGGCGGCAACAAAACCAGCAATTCTTTTTATATAAACGCTGTTTTCCAGTGTAAATGGGGTATGCGAAGCGCTTACATTTTTAAATATTTTACGTGTGTAAAATATTTGGCCAATAAAAAGTAAAATTCCAACCAGCCCTATTGCAAGCCCTATTAAGAGCGCCGGTTTATTTAAATTCACCGGTGCGTTAACCTTAACTCCATTAAATGCGTAATAGTAAAAAGTGTTTTGAATTTTTTCTAATTCAGTGAACAAAACAACCGGGATGCCCGCCGTAAGTGCCGCCCCGCCAAGTGCCAACAACCCAAGTATAAAATTACAGATATTAACAATGCTGTTGCTTGTTTTTTGAAGTTTTGTTTTTTCGTTCATGCTAACCCTCCATATACATATTATTTCATTGTAAGGTACCCGGAATACCTCACTGGGTTAACTATACCATAGCTTTTTATGTTTTGCAAGTATTTTTTAATGATAAACATTAATTTTTTATTATTTATTGTTAAACACACTTAAATGCAGCTTTTGCAAATGCACAACAAAAAAGCAGCGGCATTTTTGCGCTGCTTTTTTATGTATTTAAGTTGCCCCATTTTCAGAATATAAAACGTTCAGTTTACTATGCAGTATTTCAAGGGCCCCCGTAAGTGGCGGCAGGTTTTCTTTGCAAAATGCCAGGTCTTCTTCCCTGCTTTTTATTTCAAGCTCAAAAGCAAGGTTTGCAATCTCTGTTGCGCCCACATTGTTCAGGGCACCTTTTACCCCGTGCACTTCAATCATGAAGTTTTTTAAATCTCCGGCAGCCAAAAAGTTTTCAAGCTTTTCTATGTGTGTTGGCAGCGTGCGGTGCAAAACACCAATAATTTTGTTGTACACGGTTTGCAGGCCACTAACCCGTGAAAGCCCTAAAGAAACGTCAATTTCCGTAATATCGTGAATGCTTTTTATTGCCGGCCCGCCGGCTTTATGTAAGCTTTCGCTCAGTTGGCCCTTCTCTTCTAGGCTTTTTGTTTTAAGTTTCTCTTTCGGCAGCCACTTGCGCAGCATGTCATTAAGCTGCATTTTGTTAATCGGCTTTGAGAGATAATCATTCATGCCGCAGTTAAGCAGCGTTTCACGCACACCTTCAATTGCATTGGCAGTAAGCGCAATAATAGTAAGCTCGTTTAGGGCAAAGCTTTGGCGAAGAACGGCAGTAGCCTCCACGCCGCTCATTTCAGGCATCATGTGGTCCATAAAAACAATGTCGTATTGGCGGTTTTGTACCATTTCAATAGCCATTGCCCCGCTGTTAGCCGTTTCGCAGGTTATGCCGCAAAGGCTTAAAAGGCCGGTTGCAACATTTAAGTTCAGCTCGTTATCGTCCACAACCAGTACATTTGCTGTTGGGGCATAAATAAGCTCCATTGTGTCTTCGGTGGCAATTAAATTTGCGGGGTTGCCCAAAGTGAAAGGTATTACCACGTGGAAGGTAGAGCCCTGCTGGTATTCACTTGTAACAGCCACGGTGCCTTTCATCATTTCAAGCAAACTTTTAGTTATGGAAAGGCCAAGCCCTGTGCCGCGTATACCACGGGTGTTGCGTGTGTCAAACTGGTTAAAATCTTCAAACAGCAATGGTATGTTTTCCTGCTGAATGCCAATGCCGGTATCAATGACATTAAAATACAGTTTTTCACTATCTGCCCAAATTTCAAAACGCACTTTGCCTTTTTTAGTAAATTTTACAGCGTTGCTCAAAAGGTTAATCAATACCTGCCTCAGGCGAATATCGTCGCCGTACAGGCACTCGGGCAGGTCGGTTTTTTGTTCCATCTCGAAGGAAATATTTTTGAGCTTTGCAGAGAATGTAAACATGGAATATATATTGCCAAGTAAACTTGTAAGGTTAAAGTCTGCCGGTATCAATTGCAACTTGCCTGCCTCAATTTTAGAGAAATCAAGTATATCGTTAATAATGCCAAGCAGTGAGGTTGAAGACACCCGAATATCATTCACAAACCTTTGCTGGCGTGCCGTAAGTTCCTCTTCAGTTAAAA
>JAVBRS010000058.1:0-4318 GCA_031547715.1 Oscillospiraceae bacterium | reverse complement strand
GGGAAAAATGGAAACACAGCGTATTACACACAGTAAAACAGGCCTTAGTTATGAAAGCTTTGTAGCAGAAAACGGCCTTACTGTAATTTGCTGGCCAATGGCCGGCTATAGAAGTGTGCATGCAGTTTATGCAACAAACTTTGGCTCTGTAGACAGAGATTTTACTTTAAACGGCGAAAAGTATTTTACACCTGCGGGGGTTGCCCATTTTTTAGAGCACAAAATGTTTGAAAATGAAAACGGGCAAGATGCTTTTGAACTTTATGCAAAAACCGGTGCATCTGCAAACGCCTTCACAAGCTTTGACAAAACCTGCTATCTTTTCACGGCAACTGAAAATGTGAATGAATCTTTAGATATACTTTTGTCGTTTGTTTCCAAGCCGTATTTTACAAAACAAACAGTGGCCAAGGAGCAGGGCATTATTGCCCAAGAAATAAAAATGTATGACGACAGCCATGCCTGGCGCTTACTTTTTGCCTTGCTTGGCATTATGTACCACCAAAGCCCGGTTAAAGATGACATAGCAGGCACAGTTGAAAGCATTGGCGAAATAACGCCGGAGCTTTTGTACAAATGCACAGAGGCATTTTACAACCCGCACAATATGGTGCTTGCAGTTGCAGGCGGCATTACGGCCGAAGAGGTTAATGCAGCGGTTACCCGTGCGGGCTTTGTAAAAAAAGCAGCCCCCACAGTTGAGCGCATTATAAAACCGGAACCGATAACCTTAAAAGAAAAGGCTGTTTCATTTGCCATGCCGGTTTCACAACCGGTGCTGGGTATAGGCTTTAAAATTGCCCCGCCACAAAAAAATATGCGCCTGAAAGAAGAGACGGTGGCGGATATGATAACAACACTTTTAGTTGGTGATACAACCCCCCTTTACCGCAGCTTATATGATGAAGGGCTTATTGCACCGGGCTTTGGCGGCGAGGTGTTGGCTGGTGAAGGGTATTTTGCCATAATATTTTCAGGGGAAGTTAATAAGCCGCAAGAGGTGAGCGAACGCATAAAAGCTGAAATTACACGCCTGCAAAAAACAGGCGTTGACGAGGAGCTTTTCACCGCCTGCAAAAACAGTTTTTACGGTGAGGCAATTACCGAGCTTGAAAGTGTGGACGATGTGGCAACCGGCCTTGCCAGCGCACACATGCAAAACCATAGCTACTTTGAAGAAATAGATGTTATAGCCGGCATAACCAAAAAAGACATAGACAACGCTATTTGCAGTTGGTTTAATGAAGAACAAATGGCTATTGCAACCATTGTGCCACAGGAGGCGGAAAATGGTTAATTTGGTTTCATTTCCCGGGCTTGGCATTACGCTTGAAGTTAACAGGGTTTTGTTACAGATAGGCGATTTTGCAATTTATTGGTATGGCGCTTTAATAGCGCTTGGCATGGGGCTTGCAATGTTATTTGCCTTTTCTAAAGCGAAAGAATTTGGGCTTAACCCGGACAAAATGGTGGATGTGATTATTGTTGGCCTTGTGGGTGCGGTAGTTTGTGCAAGGGTTTACTATGTTGCTTTTGCACCGCAAAAATACACAAGTTTTATGCAGGTTATCAACCTTCGAGATGGGGGTATTGCAATATACGGTGCTATTTTGGGCGCACTTATTTTTGGCGTTGCCGCTTGTGTGTGGCGCAAGGTACCTGTATTGCCAATGCTGGACATTGCAAGTATTGGTTTTTTTATTGGCCAGGCTGTTGGCCGGTGGGGCAACTTCACCAACCAGGAGGCGTTTGGCACAAACACCACATTACCTTGGGGCATGTATAGCAATGCCACAAACGCTTACCTGCAAAGTGTACAAACTACCCTTGCTGCAAACGGTGTGCTGGTAGAGCCCGGTTTGCCTGTTCACCCGACTTTTTTATATGAATCTCTTTGGTGTGCGCTGGGTTTTTGCCTGTTGTGGTGGTTTATAAAACGCCGCAAATACAACGGCCAGTTGGCTTTAATGTACGTTGCCTGGTACGGTGCAGGGCGCATGGTCATAGAGGGGCTGCGCACAGACAGCTTACAGGCCGGCAGTGTGCGGGTGAGCCAGCTTTTGGCTGCAATTTCAGCTTTTGCGGGTGTGTGTTTGCTTATATACCTACATAAAAAAAAGCACACAACCCCTTTGGGCGGGCAGCTTTTGGCCGAAGAGAAAACTGAGGGGTAGTGTTTATGGCAAGAATTATTGAAGGCGCAACGATACTGGCTGAAATAAAAGCGGGTGTTCGCGCAAAGGTTGAAGTGCTGGTGCAAAAAGGCGTAACCCCCAGTTTAGCGGTGGTTATGGTGGGCAACAACCCTGCTTCAGCTGCGTACGTGCGCGGCAAAGAGAAAGACTGCGCCGAGTGCGGAATTAAAAGTGTTGTGCACCGCCTTGATGAAGATACAGCTGAAGATGTACTTCTGGCATTAGTGCAAAGTTTAAACCAAAACCCTTTGGTGCACGGCATTTTAGTGCAACTGCCCCTGCCGCCGCACATTGATGAAAAATTAATTACAGCTGCAATTTTACCAGGAAAAGATGTTGACGGCTTCACCCCTGTTAACATGGGCAATTTGCTTTTAGGGCTGCCGTGTTTTGCCCCCTGCACAGCGCTTGGTGTAGTACAAATGCTGAAAAGTGCCGGCGTACAAATAACCGGTAAACACTGTGTGGTTATAGGCCGCAGCAACATTGTGGGCAAACCGCTGGCGGTGCTTTTAACCGCAGAAAATGCCACGGTTACCCTGTGCCATTCAAAAACCGGCAATATTGAAGATTTTGCCCGCACAGCCGACATATTGATTTGCGCCGTTGGCAAAGCAGGCTTTGTAACCGCCGGCATGGTAAAACCGGGGGCGGTGGTTGTTGATGTTGGCATTACCCGTGGGGAAGATGGCAAGCTGCATGGAGATGTTGCCTTTGAAGAAGTTTGCGCAGTTGCAGGGGCAATAACCCCGGTGCCGGGCGGCGTGGGGCTTTTAACCCGTGGTGTGCTTTTGCAAAGCACAGTACAAGCTGCCGCCGCCCAAAACAGCATTGCTTTGTAACGGCGCTGCATTAAAGTTGCAACGGGGCTTGAAGGTGAATTTAGCAGGGCAGTTACATGGCTTTTTTATAAACTTTACATAAATAATATGGCGGCTGTAAAAAAATGGAATTTGGTATTACTGCCGAAAATTAAACTGTTGCCGCCTATTTGGTAGGTTATAAGGCAAGTTGAAATGTGGCTTAAACAACTGCTTTTTGCAAAAAGTAAGCAGGGTGTAAAAATGCTAAAGCGCTAATTTGCGCTGCAGCGGTGAAATACATACATGAACTTACTAAAGGCAGCTGCAAAAAAGCTGTGTAATGTATGCCAAATACTGAAAAGTGTTGACAGAAGGCTGTTTTAGGTGGTATAGTATTTTAGCCGCATGTATAGGGTATTTTTTAAGTGGCCGTTGGCCCACCCGCCGCAGCGAGACTCAAAGAATATGAGGGAAAGTATGTACGCAGTTATTACAAACGGCGGTAAACAATACCGTGTAGAGGTAGGCAGCGTTGTTTACCTGGAAAAATTTGAAGCTGATGCCGGCCAAAATGTTGAATTTACAGAAGTTTTGGCTATTGGCGGCGAAAAGAAAACCCGTGTTGGTACCCCAACTGTTGAGGGTGCAAAGGTTGTTGGTAAGGTTGAAAAACAGGGAAAAGGCAAAAAACTTACTATTTTTACCTATCGCTCTAAAAAGGGCAGCGCCCGCAAAATGGGCCACCGCCAACCATTTACAAAAGTTGAAATTACTGAAATTATAGGCTGATTATATATAGCAGAAGGAAGGGTATAACTTATGGCACATAAAAAAGGAATGGGTTCTACAAAAAACGGCCGTGAGTCCGAGTCTAAACGGCTTGGCGCAAAACGTGCCGACGGCCAGTTTGTTTTGGCCGGCAATATACTGGTTCGCCAGCGCGGCACGCACATACACCCCGGCACTAATGTTAGCCGCGGAAGTGACGACACCCTGTTTGCCTTAGTAGACGGCACAGTGCGCTTTGAGCGCCTTGGCCGCGACCGCAAGAAAGTTAGCGTGTATTCAAACCAGCAGTAAAGAAAGTAAAAACCTGGGTGCACGCCCAGGTTTTTTTATTTAAAGGTGTAAAATGTTTGTAGATATAGCAAAAATTATTATAAAAGCAGGTAACGGCGGTGATGGCGCAGTTGCTTTTCACCGTGAAAAATATGTTGCATCCGGCGGGCCGGACGGCGGCGACGGCGGCAAGGGTGGCGACGTGTTGTTCGTGGCAGACCCTAACCTTTCAACCCTTATGGATTTTAAGTACAAGCGCAA
>JAVBRS010000075.1:0-4118 GCA_031547715.1 Oscillospiraceae bacterium | reverse complement strand
TGCTTGCAAGGGAGTTGAGCTTGCAGGACATAGCCCAAATAAGGGCCCGCACCCCTGAAGACTTGGAGCTGGAGGCTTTTGTTCACGGTTCTATGTGTATGTCTGTTTCCGGCAGGTGCCTGCTTTCAAACTATATGGCGGGAAGAGATGCAAACCGTGGTGCATGCGCCCAGCCCTGCCGATGGGGTTATGCATTGGTTGAAGAAAACCGCCCCGGCAGCCCCATGCCGATTGTGGAAGATGAAAAATACAGTTACATTTTAAATGCAAATGACCTTTGCATGGCGCCGTTTATAGATTTACTAGCAGAGGTTGGGCTGAGCAGCCTTAAAATAGAAGGCCGCGCAAAGGCGGCATATTACGTGGCCTCTACCACCAGTGCCTACCGCCGCGCACTTAACGCTTACACCCCGGGCGAAGATTATGTTTGCCCGGTTGAGGTGCTGGAGGAGCTTACGCGCACCAGCCACCGCCGCTATTCAACAGGGTTTTATTTAGGGCGTGAAAACGCTACGCAGAACACCCAAACCGGCGGCTATATAAGAGAGTGGGAGGTTGTGGCCATTGTTGATAAAACCGAGAGCGGCAGGGTTTTTGCAACACAGCGGGGCAAACTTTATACAGGCGATGAACTGGAGGCTTTAACCCCCGCAGGGGCGGTGTTAAGTGTGGCGGCTGAAGATTTGCAAAATGAAGAAGGCGTGGCAATAGACAGCACCCCCCACGCAAAAATGCCCTTTTCATTTAAAGCAGGCGGTTTAACGCTGCCGCCGTTTACCTTCCTGCGCAAAAAAATAGCTGTGGCAGGGGGCCGGGTGTGAACATTCCGCTGGGTACCTTAATTATCTACAACGCACTTGCTTTTTGCATTATGGGCTACGATAAATTTACAGCGGTTCGCAACGGGGCAGCTACGGCTGCCGGCGGCGGGCAACCCATGCGCAGGGTGCCGGAAAAATCTTTGCTTGCCATTGCTTTTTGTCTCGGCGCCGCCGGTATATTCGCCGGTATGGTGGTATTTCGCCACAAAACACAAAAACCGCTTTTTAAAATTTTTGTACCGTTTGCTTTTGTTGTAAACCTTGTGGCACTTTTTTACATAAATGGCAATTTATAAAAGTTTTTGCAAATTTTACCACAACAGGTATGGGGGCACCGGTTAAAATTTGGCATATATAGGTTTTTTATTTTTGCGGAACAAATGTTTTAAATTTCACAAGCCGCATATTGCACATATTTATTTTTGCTGTTTTGGGTAAGCTGCCAGTTTTGGTTTCAAACAAATTACAAAACAGGAAAACAGGTATTTTTTGTTGTAGAACCTATTGAAAATATGTTAACATGGCATTGCCTATGTGCGGTGCGTAAAGCACTGCAAAAATTTAAGGAGGATTACCCCAATGAAGAAGTTATTGGCACTTGCTCTTGCACTGGCACTGGCTATGTCTTTTGTAGCTTGTGGCGGTTCCGGCTCCAGCAGTTCTTCCAGCTCATCGGCAGAAACCCAGACTTACCGCTTAGCCCTTGTTACCGACCAAGGCTCTGTAGATGACCGTTCTTTCAACCAGGGTGCATGGGAAGGCGTTGTTCAGTACGCTGAGGAAAACGACATTTCCTACAACTACTACCGCCCAATCTCCAAAGACACAGACGGCTACATCACCGCTATTGAGCAAGCCATTGACAACGGTGCTGAAGTTGTAGTTTGCCCGGGCTTCCTGTTCGAGCCCGCAATTTACGCCATGCAGGATGAACACCCCGATGTAAACTTCATTCTTATTGACGGCCGCCCCCGCACAGAGGACTACAGCGCCTTCAAAACCGGCGAGAATGTATATTCTGTTATTTTCGCTGAAGAGCAGTCCGGTTTCTTCGCAGGTTATGCTGCAGTTATGAACGGCTACCGTGAGATCGGCTTCATGGGCGGTATGGCTGTGCCTGCCGTTATGCGTTACGGCTACGGCTTTGTACAGGGCGCAGAGTATGCTGCAAAAGAGCTTGGCCTTGCAGAAGGTGAAGTTCGCTGCCGTTACAATTACACAGGTGTATTTGTTGCAAACCCTGACATTCAGACAATGGCTGCCGCCTGGTACGCCGACGGCACAGAGGTTATCTTCTCCTGCGGCGGTCTTATCATCAACAGCATTGCAGCAGCAGCTGAAGCTGCAGACCCACTGGGTGCTGTTATAGGTGTTGATACCGACCAACGCCCTGAAAGTGACACTGTTGTTACATCTGCAATGAAAATGCTTACCGTTACAGTGTACGACGCCCTTGTTAAATGGGGCAACGGCGAATTCCAGGGCGGCGTTGAAGCCACTTTGGGCGTAGAGGCTGACGCAGTTGGCCTGCCGGAAGCTTCATTCCAGTATATGGAGAACTTCACAATTGAGCAGTACAACGCACTGTATGCTAAAATGCTTGCAGATGAAGATGGTATTGCCACAAGCCTTATCAAAGACAGCTACATTGATGAACTGGGCAACCCGGTAACAATTGACGCTGCCGCATTTGCTGAAATGATGCAGCTTGTTAAGGTAGACGTTATTGCCTAATTTTTAGAATAGTTAAAAGCACTCACGGGGCCAAGGCCCCGTGAGTACTTTGCTATTTTATGCGCTTTATGCCAAACGGCGCCCGCAGGGCAATGCGGGCAAACAACTTTAGGCAACAGGAGGAACAGTTTATGGCATACGCAATTGAAATGCTGAATATTACCAAACGTTTCCCGGGAATTGTTGCGAATGACAACATAACCCTGCAGGTTGAAAAAGGTGAAATTCATGCGCTGCTAGGTGAAAACGGCGCAGGGAAATCCACTTTAATGAGTGTGCTTTTCGGCTTATACCAGCCCGAAGAGGGCGAGATAAAAATTAATGGGCTGCCGGTAAAAATGAACAGCCCGAAAGACGCCAACGCTTACGGCATTGGCATGGTGCACCAGCATTTTAAGCTTGTGCGCAACTTCACTGTGCTTGAAAATATTGTGCTCGGCGTTGAAACTGTACGGGGCGGGGTTTTGAAGATGGACGAAGCCCGCCAAAAAGTACTGGCCTTAAGCACACAATATAATTTGAAAATTGACCCGGACGAGCTTGTTGCCAACATTACAGTTGGCATGCAGCAAAGGGTTGAAATATTAAAAATGCTCTACCGTGAAAACGACATTTTAATTTTTGACGAGCCTACAGCAGTGCTTACACCGCAAGAGATAGATGAGCTGATGAAAATAATGCAGAAGCTTGCGGGGGAAGGGAAAACCATTGTATTTATAACCCATAAGCTTAATGAAATAAAAGCTGTGGCAGGGCGGTGTACCGTGCTGCGCAGGGGTAAAACGGTAGCCACCGTACTTGTGGCCGCCACCACAAAGGAAGAGATGGGCGAGATGATGGTAGGGCGCCAGGTTAATTTTGCCGTTGAAAAGGCCCCGCAAAATTTAGGCGAAGTTATTATGCAGGTGGAAGGTTTAACTGTAAAAAGCAGAACCGGCGCAAAACCACTGGTTAAAAATGTAAGTTTTAAATTGCGCCGCGGCGAGATACTTTGCATAGCAGGCATTGAAGGCAACGGCCAAACAGAATTGGTTGAGGCCATTGCCGGCCTTACCCAAAGCGAGGGCAGTATTAAAATAAACGGCCGGGAGATGCAGGGTAAAACTATACGCCAGCGCAATTTGGGCGGTATATCCCACATACCGGAAGACCGGCATAAGTACGGCTTGGTTCTTGATTTCTCACTGGAGGCGAACCGTGTTTTAAACGAATATTTTGAGCCTAAGTTTGAAAATGGCGGCTTTATAAAATTTGGTGCTGTGCGCAAAAATGCAACTGAGCAGATTGCCCGCTTTGACATACGCAGCGGGCAGGGTGCGGTTACGCCGGTGCGCAGCATGAGCGGCGGCAACCAGCAAAAAGCAATTGTTGCAAGGGAAATAAACCTTGGGCAGGATGTGCTAATGGCGGTGCAGCCAACCCGCGGGCTGGATGTGGGCGCGATCGAGTATATTCACGGCCAAATCATTCAACAGCGCGCTAAAGGCAAAGCGGTGCTTCTCGTATCGCTGGAGCTGGATGAGGTCATGAATGTTTCCGACCGCATTCTCGTCATGTATGAGG
>JAVBRS010000037.1:0-5003 GCA_031547715.1 Oscillospiraceae bacterium | reverse complement strand
ATTATGCGAGGCGGCTTGCGGGCGGCCCTGCTACTGCCGTTATGGTGGGTGACAACCCGGAAGACGACATTGCCGGAAGCAAGAAGGCCGGGTTTACCGCAATACAGGTTAACAACCCAAACAGCCATGAAAAGGCAGATTACTACTTTGAAAGCCTTGACGGCATTTTAGCTTTATTGCTCTAATGTTTTTTTGCACCTTTTATATATGGCGCAAGGCGCAAAATAACTTTGGGTTACACAGCGCTGTATTTTCCAATAAAAGTAACTAATGGAATGTTGCCATGTTCTGCTCAAGGGTTTGGCGCAACGTTTCCACCGCCTTTTTTTCAAGCCTGCTAACGTAACTGCGAGATATATTGAGCACACCCGCCACCTGTTGCTGCGTTAATGGGGCGCCGCCCATAAAACCGTAGCGCAAAAGCACAATCTGGCGCTCGCGCCCGTTTAGCACCTTGTTCACAACACTTCGCAGCATCTCTTTTTCCTCGGTGTTTTCAAAGGCTTCTTCAATCAATTCACCGTCGGCAACAATATCATTCAAGGTAAGGTTATTGCCTTCGCGGTCGGTTTCAATTGGGTCGCTTATATACAGTGTGCCCTTCTCCTTTTTTGCGGTGCGGAAGTTCATCAGCAACTCATTCTCCACACATTTTGCGGCGTAGGTGGCAAAGCGGATATTCTTTTTTGGGTCAAAACTGTCCACCGCTTTTATAAGGCCTATAGTGCCTATTGAAATTAAATCGTCGGGTTCTTGGCGGTTGGCGTAGTACTTTTTGCTAACATGGGCAACCAAGCGCAGGTTGTGGTAAATAAGCCGTTCCCTGGCGGCATTGCTGCCACCGGCCAGCTCTTCAAAAGCCGCCGCTTCCTCACGTGGTGTCAAGGGTTTCGGGAAGCTGGACCCCTCAAGGTGAAGCAGCAGGTAAAGCGCTTGCCCGGCCACAAAAGTAAAAAAAAGCGATAAAATAGAAAACATTGCACAGCCCTCCTTGTGTTGTTATACATACGGCGGCAGTGGCATTTTTATGTAAAAGAAAAGGTGAAACCATGAAAGAAAGCGGCATTTTAATGCCTGTGTTCAGCCTGCCGGGCAGCTTTGGTATTGGCCGGCTTGGCGAGGATGCCAAAAAATTCATAAATTTTCTGGCCAATGCCGGGGTTAACTATTGGCAGATGCTGCCGGTAAACCCGGTTAGGGCAGGCGCTTCACCATACCAGGCACCATCTGCTTTTGCCGGCAACCCGCTTTATATCTGCCCGTTGTGGCTTTGTGAAAATGAATATTTGAAGAAGGATGAGCTGCAAAATTTTATTGTGCCAGGCGGCCGTGTCAACTATTTTTTAGTAGAGAAACAAAACCAAAATATATTGGAGCTTGCGTTTGCGCGTTTTACGGCCACGGCGCCGCCTGAATTATATATACAGTTTTGCAAAGACAACAGCGGGTGGTTAACACCATGGGTTAATTACGCCGCAAAGGAAGCAGCTTACGGCCCAAACTTTGAAAACTGGCCAGGTGCGCAGTGCAATTTTGCGGCAACAACTGCCGGCAACAACACAGTTAATGGCGGGGGGCAAATACCGGCAATCCAGCAAAACTTCCATGCATTATGCCAGTATGTGTTTTTTATGCAATGGCGTGTAATGCGTGCCTATGCCGCCGCTAAAGGCGTGAAATTAATAGGGGATATGCCACTTTATGTTTCTGCGGCCTCTGCTGATGTGTACAGCAACAAGAATTTGTTTTTGCAAGGGGACGGCGGTGGTAAAGGCCCTGTTGCAGGCTGCCCGCCAGATGCATTTAGCGCTGAAGGGCAATTGTGGAACAACCCTCTCTACAACTGGCCGGAGCACGAGAAAACCGATTTTTTATGGTGGAAAAGCCGTTTGGCGCAGGCAAAAAACATGTTTGATATGGCACGGCTGGACCATTTCAGGGGGCTTGAGAGTTACTGGGCGGTACCGGCAGGGGCAAAAACCGCTGTGGAAGGCGCTTGGCAACCCGGGCCAGGCCTTAGTTTTTTGCAGGCAATAAAAGGGCACGGCAGTACCCATTTACCGCTTATTGCAGAAGACTTAGGCGATATTACCCATGCAGTGCATGCGCTGCGGCAAGCTGCAGGCCTGCCGGGTATGCGGGTGCTGCAGTTTGCCTTTGAGCCGAATGGGCAAAGCAGTTACCTGCCGCACCGGCATGAAGAAAACTGTGTTGTTTACACCGGTACCCATGACAACAACACCTTTGAGGGCTGGGTGCAAACAGGTGGGCGCGAAGAAGTGGAATTTGCCTGCCGTTACCTAAATACAGAAAAAGAGAACCTTACTGCCGCTGCCGTTGCGGCTGCCCTTGAAAGTGTTGCGCAGCTTGCGGTTATACCCCTGCAAGATTACTTAACCCTTGGTGCAAATACACGCATTAACACCCCCGGTACCGTAAGCAGTGCAAATTGGAGCTGGCGGCTGGAAGAAGATTATTTAACTATAAAAAATGCGGCTAAAATTAAAGCGGCACTTGTGCGGGCGGGCAGGGCAAAAGGGTAATTATTCTGTGTTAAAGTATGGTTATAAAAATTATTGCCGCCCTACTGGCGGCGGCAGTTGGCATTTTGGCTGCGCAGCAAGGCGCTTTATGTTTTGCAGCAAAGGTTGTTTTGTGAAAACCCGCAGTAACCACCGCAGGTAAATTCCCGCGCTGTCTTCTTTGCAGCCATGTGCACCACCGCAAAGTGGAAAGCAGCCCCGCAGGTAAATTAAAGTACTGCGTTTAGGCACACATTGCAAAAACAATATGCGTGCGTATATGTTACACAAAGCCGTGGCATGTTGCGCATACAGAGGTGCAAAGGCCCCGGTGTTTTAAAAAAGGTAAAAACAAAGCGGGCGCATTGTATTGGCAATTTAAATAAAATAAAAAAAACGGGGCATAGTATGGCAAATGAAAAAACAAATGCAATGCGCATTTTAGAGCAGGCCGGTATTAAATATACAGTGCACACCTACCCCCATAAACCGGGCGTGGCCCAAAGTGCTGTAGATGTTGCAGCGGCGTTAAAACTACCGCCGGAGCAAGTTTATAAAACGCTTGTAACCCGCGGCACAAGTAAAACGGTATATGTGTTTGTGCTGCCTGCCGCCGAAGAGCTAAACCTTAAAAAAGCTGCTGCCGTGGCAGGTGAAAAAGCTGTGGCGTTGGTACCAATGCCGGAAATTACACCGCTTACTGGGTATGTTCGCGGCGGGTGTTCACCCATAGGCATGAAAAAGCAGTTTAAAAGCTTTTTGCATTCAGCAGCGGCAAAAATGCCCGCAATTTTAGTAAGTGCGGGCAAAATTGGTTGGCAAATTCAGCTGTGCCCTGAAGATTTATTGCTGTTAACCGGTGGTACATTTGCCCAATTAACGTGAAATACCTTTTATTTTAAAGCAAAACAAAGTTAACGGCAGCTAAATAGAAAAATATTATGTTTAAAGAAAAATATGGCGGAATTATTGACAATAACCGCTAAAAAGGTATAACATATAATACTAGAGTGCCCGGTAGGTAAGGCTAACACAGGGATATAGGTTGCTGCCGCAAACTGGTGGAGACACCACGCGCTGGTTAACAGAAGGTATCGAACCCAAGGTGCCTTTCAACGCAATTACATGCCCTGTGGTGCTAAAGCTCAAACGGTGAACCGCTTTTTTAGTGTTTTGCCGCCTGCCATTTAGGGGCGGCATTTTTATTTGCCGTTTAATGGCGCTTACTGGAAATAAAAGAAAGTTGGTGAGGAAATGGACGCAGGAAGTAGTAGCGGCACGGTGCCCCCCAGGCGAAGGTTTATTTTGCGGAATGCGCCATATTCTGCCAACCTTAAACCGGAAAGTATACCGTGCCTGCCTTCCTAAAATACCCGGTAAAATTTGAGGAGGAACAGGATTATGCTGGATTTTAATGAAATTGAAAATGTGATTGAAAAGGTAATGGAACTGCTGCAGGCAAAAAATATTGTAGATTTACGCGCATTGCTGAATACTGAAAACCCACACGACCTTGCAACCCTGTTAAACGAAATAGGGGAAGAACACCTTGCGCTGGTATTCCGCATTCTATCTAAAGAGCTTGCGGCGGAAGTTTTTGCAGAGATGGACTTTGAACGGCAGGAGATGCTGATTAAAGCATTCAGCGATGCCGAGCTGAAGGCCATTATAAACGACCTTTACATTGACGACGCCGTTGACCTGGTTGAAGAGATGCCGGCAAATGTGGTAAAGCGCATTTTGCAAAGCGCCAACCCGGAAACCCGGCGTGAAATAAACGAACTTTTAAAATACCCTGAATACAGTGCCGGCAGCATGATGACCACAGAGTATGTAAGCCTGCGCAAAGAGATGACGGTGGCAGAGGCCTTTGCCCGCATACGCAAAACAGGGGTGGATAAAGAGACAATTTACACCTGTTATGTAACAGAACAAAACAGAACGCTAGTAGGCATTATATCTGTGCGCACCATGCTTTTGGCTGAGGGCAGCGAAACCATTGGCGAACTTATGGAGACCAATGTTATTTTTGCCGCAACCAAAGATGATAGGGAAGCGGTTGCCCAAATGCTAAGCCGGTACCGTTTTATGTCACTTCCTGTTGTAGATGATGAACACCGCTTGGTGGGTATTGTAACATTTGACGACGCCATGGACGTTTTGGAGGAAGAGACCACCGAAGACATTGAAAAGATGGCGGCGTTGATACCCACCGACAAACCCTATATGAGAACAAGTGTACTCGAGCTTTGGCGCAGCCGCATGCCATGGTTGCTGTTTTTAATGTTCTCAGCCACGGTTACCGGCAGCATTATTTCATTTTACGAAGATGCTTTGGCGGCAACCATTGTTTTAACCGCATTTATCCCCATGCTTATGGATACCGGCGGCAATGCCGGCAGCCAGTCCTCAGTTACAATTATCCGCGGCATGTCATTGAATGAGCTGCAATTTTCAGACCTATTTAGTGTGCTGTTGAAA
>JAVBRS010000041.1:0-5639 GCA_031547715.1 Oscillospiraceae bacterium | reverse complement strand
TATCAGGAAAAATATAAAAACAGTGAAAACCTGGTTATCACCTCACCGGACATTGGTTCCGTGGGGCGTGCACGGTCTTTCGCGCAAAAGATGAACGCACCGCTTGCAATTATTGACAAGCGCCGTGAAAAGGCCAACATTTCAGAAGTTATGAATGTTATTGGCGACGTAGACGGCAAAGATGTGCTTATACTTGACGACGCCGTGGACACCGCCGGCACACTGTGCAACGCCGTAACCGCCCTTAAAGCACGGGGCGCAAAAACCGTTTGCGGCTGTGCAACCCACGGTGTGCTTTCCGGCCCGGCCATTGACCGCATTACAAACAGCGATATTGATGAACTTGTTCTGCTTGACACAATACCACTGCCCCCTGAAAAGGCAATTGGGAAAATTAAAATGCTTGGCACTGCCAAGGTTTTCAGTGAGGCGGTTGCCAGAATTTACAGCGATAAGTCAATTTCAGCCCTGTTTGATTGATATACCGGCAGGCACATTAAAACCACAGGCAGGCGCAAAGCCTGCCTGTTTTGCAGGAGGGGTTATGTTTTTTAAAACTAAACAGCCGGAATATTTGCTTGTTGGCCTTGGCAACCCCGGGCCACAATACAGCGGCACCCGCCACAACCTGGGTTTTATGGCGCTTGAGTACATTGCCGGGCAAAAAAATGTGCAGGTTACCAAGGCGAAATTCTCTGCCCTTTATGGGCAGGGGGATATTTTGGGCAGGCAGGTACTTTTTTTTAAACCGCAAACATTCATGAACCTTTCCGGTAAGGCGGTGGCGGCCGCGGCGGCGTATTACAAAATACCGGCTGAAAAATGCATTATAATTTTTGATGACACCAGTTTGCCGCCGGGTAAAATACGTGTGCGTGAAAAGGGCAGCGCAGGTGGGCACAACGGGGTAAAAAGCGTAATTTCGGTACTGGGCGAAGAATTTCCAAGGGTGAAAATAGGCGTTGGGAATAAACCACACCCCGCAATGGACCTGGCAGAATATGTTTTGGGAAAACCCAAAAAAGAAGATTTAGCCGCCATTGAAGAGCGCTTTGGCGATGTGCTTTTGGCGGTAGAAGGTATAATAGAAGGTGATTTGAAGCTTGTTATGGGCAGGTTTAACGGCGAAAAAAGCATTTTGTAAACGGTGGCTTGGCAGCTTGTTGCCACCCTGCAAGCAGGCAAAAAAAATGTGCGGCCGGTGGCTGCTGCAAACAGTTAAACAGCATAAACAAGGTGGGTTTAGGCCGGCCGGTGCACACGCCCCAAAAAGGCAGGCCATTCGGCCTGCCTTTTATTTTTTTGCAACCGCTGTTGCAAAAAAGCCGGGCAACAGCGGTTGCACATGTTTTAAGGTGCTAAAATGCAGTTTGCATGCAAAAGCCAGCAGGCAAAGGGTTTAGCTTAATACTTAAACCTTTGCCTGCTGGCTTTTTTAAATATAAAATTAGTGTTTTTCCTTAAGCAGCTCTTTTATCTCGCTCAAAAGCTCTGCCTCTTTTGAAAGTGCCGGGGCTTCCTCTGCTTTAGGCTCTTCTTTCTTTTTTAATTTACTAACAGCCTTCACAAAAAGAAAAATAGAGAAGGATATGACCAGAAAATCAAAAATGTTCTGCAAAAATGTGCCGTAGTTAAAAAGCAGCGGGGCCGCCTCGCCGGCGCCGGGGCTTAAAACAATATACAGGTCGGTGAAATTTACCCCGCCAACCAGCAGCCCTATAACAGGCATAATAATATCGTTCACAAGTGAAGTTACTATTTTGCCAAACGCACCGCCAATAACAACACCAACAGCTAGGTCCAGTACATTGCCTTTCAAGGCAAATGCTTTAAATTCTTTAAGCAATTTTACACCTCAACTTTCAGTTTTTACTATAAAATAACATAACTGTACCATAGCATATTGCATTTAAAAGCACAATTGTGTTTACAATAAATTGTTTTGCATATAAAATATAAAGTGGTACAAGGCGCACCCCCACCCAGCTGTTGGGCGGGGGCGTTGCTGCGTTGTGCCGGTGTAAACCGCTAAATTTGCAGTGCATAAAAACAAGGTATATAAATGAATAGAACACAAATGAATGCCCAAAGAAACTGCTGTTGTGCTATATAAATTAAGCAGAGGTGGAAGATGCAAAACCTTTTAAAAAACACACAGGAATATAAAAACCTGCTTGCCAATGTAAATACAGGCGGCACCTTTTGCAGCGCGGTTTTTGGCTTGCCGCCGGCTGGCCGGGCCCAGCTTGCGGCGCTGCTTTTACAAGAGACCGGCCGCCCCGTACTTGTTGTAACCGGAGATGAAGCCGCAGCAACCCGTTTTGCAGCAGACGCCGCTTTTTTTGGTGCTGCCGCCATGGTTTACCCAGAGCGCGACTTTGCCCTGCGCAGCATGGAGGGGCAAAACCATGCCGCCGAATACAGGCGCTTACAGGTGCTGGGCAGCCTTGTGGGCGGGCGTTGCAACATGGTTTGCGCACCGGTGCAGGCATTACTTCAGCACACCATACCAAAAGATGAATTTTTGGCGGTGACACTAACACTTGAAAAGGGCGCTAAAATTAAAAAAGAAAATTTACGTGCGGCATTGCTTGCGGCAGGCTATTACAGAAGAGATTTAGTTGAAGGCCCAGGCCAATTTGCAGTGCGCGGCGGCGTTGTTGACATATTCCCGCCGGATACGGCGCTGCCGGTGCGGCTGGAGCTTTGGGGCGACGAAATTGAAGGGCTTTGGGCATTTGATTTATTGAGCCAACGCCGAGACACAAAAGTGAAAAAGCTGCACATCTCCCCGGCAAGAGAGGTGCTTTTCAACGGGCCGGAGGAAGCACTTGCTTTTTTGGAAAAAGAAACCGCAACTAACAGCGCGGCGTTTAAAGCTGCTGCCGAAAAGGATGTTGCAAGCCTGAAAGCGGGCGTGCTGCCCCAAACAATGGATAAATACCTGCCACTGCGCTACAAAAAGCCGGGCCTGCTTTTGGAATATATGGAAACCCCTATTTTGTTTATTGACGAACCTGCGGCAGTTAAAGCTGCACAAGAGGGGGCCGAGGCCCTTTGGCAGGAGGATTTAAAGACACTTTTAGAGGAAGGCGTGCTGTGTAAAGAGCTAACCGCATTCTACGAGCCCTACAGTTATTTATTGCAAAAAGCTGCCCACGGCACAACTTTACTGTGCGAAAATTTTGCCCGCACCGTTGCAGATTACAAACTTACACACAATTTTAACCTGCCGGCGCACCTGTTGCCAATTTGGGGCGGGGCTTTCGCCCCGCTGCTAGAGGATATAACCCCGCTGCTGGCGGAAAAATATGCGGTGCAGGTGCTGGCGGGTACAAAACGTGCTGCTGCGGCACTCACAAGAGATTTTGAGGCGGCAGGCATACCCACTGCCAGTACAGGTACACTGCAGCACGGCAGTGTACAGGTGGCCGTGGGCGCGCTTTCAGGCGGGGTAAATTACCCCTTTGCTCGCTTTGCTGTTATAACCGGCCGCGGCGGCAATACCACAGAAGAAAAGAAAAAAGTGAAAAGGCCAAAAGGCACTTTAACCGCCCTTGAAGACATTACGCCCGGCGACCTTGTGGTGCACCAAAACTACGGTATAGGTATTTACAGCGGAATTCAGAGGCTGGATATGCAAGGCGCAATTAAAGATTATTTAAGGGTTAACTATGCCGGCAAAGATGTTTTGTATGTGCCGGTAACCCAAATGGACCTGCTTTCACGGTATACCGCCCCCGGTGATACAGACAAGGTTAAACTTTCAAAACTTTCAGGCGACAGCTGGGCCAAAACAAAAAGCAGGGTGCGCCAGGCAACGGCGGAAATGGCGGAGGAACTGCTGGCGCTTTATGCAAAACGCCAGCAAAGCCAGGGCCACGCCTTTAGAGATGACAGTGAGTGGCAAAGAGATTTTGAAACACGCTTTGACTACGAAGAGACTGAAGACCAGTTGGTGGCGGCGGCAGAGATAAAAAAAGACATGGAAAAACCAACCCCCATGGACAGGTTGCTTTGCGGGGATGTTGGCGTTGGCAAAACAGAGGTTGCGTTGCGTGCAATTTTCAAATGCATAATGGGTGGCAAGCAGGTTGCAGTGCTTGTGCCAACCACTATATTGGCTTGGCAGCACTACAATACTTTTTTGCGCCGGCTGGAGGCATTCCCTGTAAATGTGGATATGCTCTCAAGGTTTCGCTCACCGGGGCAGGTAAAAAACACCTTGCGCATGCTGAAGGACGGCAGGTGTGATGTTGTTGTGGGCACCCACCGCCTTTTACAAAAAGATGTAAGCTTTAAAAACCTTGGCCTTTTGGTGGTGGATGAAGAACAGCGCTTTGGGGTAAAACACAAAGAAGCGTTGAAAGAGGCCTTCCCCGGGGTGGATGTGCTTACACTTTCAGCAACGCCGATACCCCGCACACTAAACATGGCCATGAGCGGCATTAGGGATATGAGCGCCATTGAAACGCCGCCGTTTGACCGGCAGCCTGTGGAGACCTACGTGCTGGAACATAACGACGCCGCCATTGCCGCAGCAATTAGACGAGAGCTAGCCAGGGCGGGGCAGGTGTACTACCTGCATAACCGCATTGACACAATTGCCCGCACCGCCGCCAAGGTTGAGGGCATGGCCCCCGGTGCCAGGGTGGGCATTGCACACGGGCGCATGGCGGAAGAGGAGCTTTCAAGCGTTTGGCAAAAGCTGTTAAACGGTGAAATTGACATTTTAGTTTGCACCACACTTATTGAAACAGGGGTTGATGTGCCCAACTGCAACACTTTAATTATTGAGGACGCGGACAGAATGGGCCTTGCACAGCTTTACCAAATTAGGGGGCGTGTGGGGCGCAGCGGGCGCAAGGCCTATGCGTATTTCACCTTTAGGCAAGATAAAGTGCTTACGGAAATTGCGGCAAAACGCCTTTCAGCCATACGTGAATTTACCACCTTTGGCAGCGGGCTGCGCATTGCCATGCGGGATATGCAGATACGCGGGGCGGGCAACCTTTTGGGCAAAAGCCAGCACGGCCATATGGAGGCCGTGGGCTATGATTTATATGTGAAGCTGCTGAACGAGGCAGTGGCCCTGCAAAAAGGTGAAACGCTGCCCACCAGCAAAGCTGACTGTTTAATTGACATTGCAGTGGATGCGTATATACCCACAAACTACATTGAAAGCGCCCCCGGCCGCATTGAAATATATAAAGCCATTGCGGCAATTGAAGGTGAAGAGGACGCCGCGGCGGTTGTGGCGGAACTGCAGGACCGCTTCGGCCCGCCGCCTGCGGCAGTTTTAGGGCTTATAGATATTTCACTTGTGCGGGTGGCTGCGGCAAAGCTGGGCATTTATGAAATAAGCCAGAAAAGAGATACCCTGCTATTGTACAGCGACAAAGTTAACGGTGAAATGGTGCGCCCGTTGCTTAAAAGTATGGGCCAC
The DNA here is from genome assembly GCA_031547715.1 of Oscillospiraceae bacterium. Taxonomy (GTDB): domain Bacteria; phylum Bacillota; class Clostridia; order Oscillospirales; family Ruminococcaceae; genus JAVBRS01. The sequence goes on along the minus strand of JAVBRS010000041.1, from coordinate 193 downwards.
CAAATTACGGTAAACAGCTCAGCAAAGCCCTATATTTCAGTGCGGGTGCCGGCCGGGCAAACTGCCGCAGGGGTAATGGCCGCTGCCCTTAGCACACTTGCAGGTGCACAGTAAAAAATGGCGTGCAAAGGCAAAAGGTGTACTTTTAAGCTGCTGCATTGCACTTGTTGCTGAAATTTACTGAGCTTAAAAT
>JAVBRS010000065.1:0-14038 GCA_031547715.1 Oscillospiraceae bacterium | reverse complement strand
AAGCAGCCCGGCATTTGTCCTGCACCGCAAAAAACAGACATTGAATAAAAAAGCCTCCGTGCGTAGGATAAAAACTACTAACGGAGGTTTTTTATTTGAACAAGCGCAAAATCTCATAGATGATTATATACTTTTCTATAACTTTGAACGCTTCAATTGAAATACCGACTGACTCCGCATGAAATACGGAGGCAGTCGGCGTAATCTCAAGCTATTCTACGTCCGGCTTTTTTATTTCGTGTCTATTCTCCATGGTGCTCTGCAGTTTTGCCGGGCTGCTTTTCATTAACTTTGCCGTTGTTATTTACCTGCCTGCTTTTTCTCTTCTTTGTGCAAAAAACGGTAAATGCGGTAGTGTATATAGGTAAAGGTGCCCAGCACCAATTTCCACTGTACCCAAAAATAATTTGGCAGGTTTACCGGTTTAAACTTTGGTTTTTGCAAGGTTTTCATAACTTCAAAAGCTTCTTTATGGCCCTGCATATAAGGTGCACCGTAGCCCCGCAGGTGGAAGAATAAAATTTTTATAATATCGCCTGCCAGCAAAAAAGGCCAGTTTAACACCCACATTAAAACAGGCATATTTTTGTAGGGCAGCAAAATGTTGTTGCGCCCGCCCTGCTTTGCCTTAAAAGCATTGTATTTACCCCCTGTTGTAGCAGAGGCTATATGGGTGCAGCGGGCGGCCGGGCAAAAAATGTTTTGGTAGCCAAGGTTGTTTGCCCGCCAGCTAATGTCAACATCCTCAAGGTAGGCAAAAAACGTTTCTTCAAAAAAGCCAATTTCCAAAAGCACACTTTTGCGGTAAAGCGCCGCCCCCCCACAGGATGAAAAAACCCGCTGTGTTTTATTGTAGCGCCCCGCCGGAAGGCCGTCGCCCCTTTTGCAGGCCCAGCCCAAAATGTTTACATAATCGCCGGCGTCATCTGCCAAATGTGGCTGGTAATGGCGCAGCATTAAACTGCAAACGGAAAAGGCCTTGGGGTTTACCTGTGCCGTATCAATAAGGGCTGCAAGCCAGCCCGGCTCAGCAAAGGCATCGTTGTTGAAAAGCACCACAAATTCACTTTGCGCCGCCATAATACCCTGGTTAACCGCAAATGAAAACCCGGTGTTCTCTTTGTTTTCAATTATTTTAAAAGCCGGCCAATCTTCAGCACAGCTGCGTATTATGTCCATGCTTGCGTCTGTACTGCCGTTATCTATAATTATCATCTCGAAATCTTGTTCCGTTTGGGCAAAACAGGAGCGTATACTGGCTTCCAGCCAGCCTTCACCGTTGAGGTTAGGTATAACAATACTAGCTTTCACGGTTGCCTCTCTTTCAAATGCTTTGGCAGGTTTATAAGCAATATATTACCATAAACATAAAAAACGTACAAAGCAAATGTTTTGCATTGCCACTTTGTAAAACAGGCGTTTTAACAACATATTTTACATGTTAATATAAAACTGCCGGTTAGGCGCATTTAACTTTTGCTATTGACAAAAAACCACTGCCTTGGTATTATTTCTTTTGTATTGTTATATACCTAAGTATTTGTTTTGAGGAAAAGGAGAATTGGAATGGACCTGCTACGCATTGCTGCAATATTTGCGGCCATTATTTTAATGACCCGCCTGAAGAAACCCCTGTGGACAGCGATTGCCCTTGCTGCGCTTACCACCGGCATTGTTTACCTTATGCCACCCATGGAGTTTATTCAGCACACGGTTAAGGCCGCAACAAGCCCAACCACCCTTATGCTGGTTGGCGTTATCTACTGCTTAACCTTCCTGCAGAATTTAATGGAAGAACACAAAATGTTAAAAACCGCAGAAATTTCAATGACGCGGCTTTTAAATAACCGCCGTTTGACAACCGCCATTACCCCTGTGCTTATTGGCCTTATGCCGGCCCCCGGTGCTGTTTTAATGGCTGCAAGTGTTGTTGAGGGCGCCTGTGAGGGCAGCCTTTCAAAAGAAGAGATGGCTTTTGTTACCAGCTTTTACCGCCACGTACCGGAAAGCAGCCTGCCTACATATTCCAGCGTTATTATGGCTGCGGCAATAAGCGGCCTGCCCATGGGCAGCTTCCTGCTTGCAATGGTCCCCTTTATCTGCTTTTTAATGGTTGTTCCATATTTTATTTTCCTGCGCAAAATACCAAAAGAAACCGGCATGGAAAAAAGCGACAACCGAATGAAAGACCTTGTAAATGTTGTCATATCCCTCTCCCCGATTATTTTAATTATCGTGCTTATTCTCGTGTTCCACTTTGAAACGCTTACAGCCACTATTGTTGCAGTTGTTGCTTTGGCCATTGTTGGCATGAAGTCATTCAATATTTTTGAAAATTTCATACCACTGGTAAAGCGCTCTTTCAACCCCAATATGCTGCTTGCCACCTTCTTCTCCATGATCTTCCGTGAAGTGTTAACCGCAACCGGCGCCGTTTCCCGCCTGCCGGAGCTGTTCAGCGGCCTGCCAATACCGCTTTTCCTTGTGTTTGCCATAATCTTCTTTGTTGGCACACTGGTAAGCGGCGTAGGCACAATGATACCCCTTGCACTTGGCGTTGCAATGGCCACCGTACCCGGCAACCCTGTTGCCCTGCTTATGTTGCTTATGGCCACCGCCCACCTGGCTGCACAGGTTAACCCAACCCACATCTGCCTCACTTTATCTTGTGAATATTATAAAGTTGGCCTTGGAGACTTGATAAAGAAAACCGTACCCACAATTTCAATAGTGTTTATTTTAACGGTGTTTTACTACATGGGCCTAATAGCCATTTTTTAAACACGGTATATTACTTTTAATAAAAAAGCAGCGCCAAAGGCGCTGCTTTTTTTACCTGCATTATTTAATTTTAAAGCGTAATATGCGCTTCCACCTGCCCGCATTTTTCATTTGCCAGGGTAAGCGTTACCTCTTCGCCGCTTTTTGCTGCCACAACCCATGTAAGCACCTTTTCAAATGGTTGGTGGGTAAAAGTATTAATGTTGTTATAGCTGTAAGCGCTGTTTATTCCGCTAAAGCCCTCAAGGTGGTCTACGGGCGCTTCACGGCAACCCGCTATAAATGTGCCGTTAACATTAAGTGTACTTAAAAGCGGTTTCGCCACTTTTAAGCGCTGGGCTTCATTGCATATAAAGCTTGGCAGGTAACCGTTATTGGCAACCTTTGCAGTTATTTTATAAACACCTTCACCTGCCTTTTGGGCGGTAAAACTTTTTATTGCAATGCGCGGCAGGGTTTGTGCCATGCGCAGTAAAAAGTTTGTGTTCTTTTCCACCTCTTGCTGCAGGTAGCCCACAGGGCAGTTTTGCCAGTTCCATTTAAAATCAAGGCTTCCAATTTCAACTTTGCCAAGTTGCGGGTGAATAAACTCTGTCCATGGCAATATAGGGGCCGCTGCATTGTTTTTTACGTTTTCATCTATCCATTTAAAGCACAAATACATCTGCTGGGCAGCCTCGTCATCTGTAAAGGGCTCTGTGCGCGGGTAAACATTTTTAACCCCGGCGCGTATTGCAAGGTCCCACAGTTCTGCAGTGTATGTTGGTATGCCCTGGGCACTGTACATCCAGTCATCAAATGCACCGGATGAGTAGTTTACTGTATCGGTTAAAAAAGCATCAAAAATGTTAAAGCATTCATAGCCGGTTTCCTCGGTTGCCATTGCGCCAATTTCTTTGTACATGCGCATATCTCGGGCATCCGCCATCTTTTCAGGCATGGTGCCCGGCGGGTATATGTAGCACCCGCCGCTGGTGTGGTAGGTTACCGCACAGCAAATGTTGTGGTGGGCCAGCACAAAATCTGCCACCGCTTTATTTTCAGGGTTGCTCAGTGGGTATTTACCCGCTCCGGGCTGCCTCGCCTCAGGGAACCAGCCAAGGGGGTAGTTGCGGTTAAAATCCAGCCCCCATTTGTTTTCCGCCGGCTGGATATTCACACCGTCGTAATCTTCAATATACCCTTCCGGGTATACATTGTAATATTTGCCGCCAAAATCTCCAGGTTTCCTCTTTACCATAACCCTCGGGTCTTTTTCCATGGGCACCCATACGCCATTCTCGCTCTCTATGCGCATCAGGCGAATGACACCGTCGCCATCCATATCCTTCGGGTGCAGGCCCGGCGCCGGCTTGGCAAACGGGTACGGCCGGTTTACACTGCGCAGCTGCTGGTAACTTGTAAGGTAGGCCTCTGCACCGTCTGGGGATATTCGGGGTATAACATAAACTGCCGCACGGTTTAAAAGGTCGGTAATTTTTTCATCTTCTCCGTACTTTTCCACCAGTGTTACCGCCAGGTGCAACGCCGCCATGCTGCCGGTTACCTCCCCGGCGTGGTGGTTGCCGTCTGCATAAAAAGCCGGTTTTTTCACTGCCGGGCCGGTGGCGCAGTTTGTTATCTCTGCCGCCCAAACATTTCGCCCTTCTTCGGTGGTGCATATGCTGTGCAGCTTTATAAGTTTAGGCGCTTTTTCAGCCAGGTCCTGCAATGTCTTTGTCAATTCATCATATGTATAATAGCTGTTAAATGCGTTTGTATATTTGGCCATTGTATATTCCCCTTTCCGCCTTGCGCTATGCTGCATTATTATACAGCTGCATCTGTAAATATGCAAGTAAATCAGTGTTTTATGGCATTAACAGCACTTTTATTCATTTTATCGTATAAATTAAACTGTAATAAAAGCATAACAAAAGCGGGCCTTACAGGCCCGCTTTAAAAATGCCGCTTTATTTTTTACCGTACATTTTGCTGTAATATTCTTCATATGCGCCACTGGTAACATCATCTACCCAGCTTTGGTTGTTCAAATACCAATCAATTGTTTTAACAATGCCCTCATCGAACATTGTTTTGGGCTGCCAGCCAAAGGCGTTTGTAATTTTGCGCGGGTCAATGCCGTAGCGCAGGTCGTGGCCTTTGCGGTCCTCAACGTATGTTATAAGTTCATCTGTAATGGTGCTGTCAAAGTTTTTGTGCAGGTATTCTATAATAGTTTTAACAATAAAAATATTAGGCCGTTCATTATGGCCGCCAACGTTGTAAACTTCGCCGGCCTCGCCGTTTTCAATAACCATGTCTATTGCACGGCAGTGGTCTTCAACATACAACCAGTCACGCACATTCATGCCCGTGCCGTAAACCGGCAAGGTTTTTTTGTTTTTGGCATTGTTTATCATAAGGGGTATTAGCTTTTCAGGGAATTGGTATGGGCCGTAATTGTTAGAACAACGTGTTATGTTAACCGGCATTCCGTATGTGTCGGCATATGCCTGCACCATAAAATCTGCCCCAGCCTTGCTAGCAGAGTAAGGGCTGTGGGGGTTTAAAGGTGTGCGCTCTGTGAAAAAACCTGTTTCTCCAAGGGACCCATAAACTTCATCGGTGGAAACCTGCAGGTATTTAACCCCCGTTTTCCAGCCGCCTTCAGGCAACATCCATGCAGCTTTGGCGCAATTTAAAAGGTTTAGGGTGCCAAGCACATTGGTTTTCGCAAAAATTTCCGGGTTGGTTATTGAGCGGTCAACATGTGTTTCCGCCGCAAAATTCACAACGTAGTCAACTTCATATTTTTTAAAAATGCTCGTCACCAACTCAGCGTCACATATATCGCCGTGAATAAACACATGCCGCTTGTCCCCTTCGATTCCGGCCAGGTTTTGCAGGTTGCCCGCGTAGGTCAGCTTGTCCAGGTTTAAAATAAGTATGTCTTTATATTTTTCCAACATATACAGCACAAAATTAGAGCCGATAAACCCGGCGCCGCCGGTAACTAAATAGGTTTTCATCTGGTTGCCTCCAAATATTTATCAAAAAATGCGCTTAAAGCCACCTGCCATGGGCGCATTTTATTGCCAACTGTCTGCACAAGCATGCCATTTTCCAGCGCAGAGTATGCGGGGCGCTTTGCCGGGCGCGGGTATTCATCTGTGGTGCAGGGGTTCAGCGTTGCCGCCACACCGCCAAGGCGCAAAATTTCCGCTGCAAAATCATACCAGCTGCATACGCCTTCGCCTGTACAGTGGTAGGTGCCGTATTCTTCACTCTCGGCAAGCAACCATAGGTGGTATGCCAAATCCTCTGCGTTGGTTGGGTTGCCGAACTGGTCATTCACCACCTGCAGTTCTTTGCGCTCTGCCCCTGCTTTTAAAATTGTTTTAACAAAATTCGCCCCGGCAAAACCGTACAGCCATGCAGTGCGCACTATAAAGCTTTTTTTGCAAAACTGTTTAACGTACTCTTCCCCGGCCCATTTGGTTTTGCCGTAAACACTTTTGGGGGCTGGCATGTCATACTCATTAAACGGGGCCGTGCCGGTACCGCTGAAAACATAATCTGTTGAAATGTGTAAAAGTTTTGCCCCTATTTTTTCACAGGCTATGGCAAGGTTGCGCGCGCCAACCGCATTAACGGCAAAAGCAGTGGCAGGGTCTGTCTCACAGCCGTCTACATTGGTGTATGCACTGCAGTTTATTACTATATCAGGCTGTTCTTTGCCAATATAGGCCTCCAGCGCCGCCTTGTCCGTTATTGAAAGTGTGTCTATGTCAAAACAGGCAAGCTCTGCCTTTTCAAACACTGCCGGCAGTGCACCTAAAGCACAGCCTTTTTCCTTGTATTGGCGCTGCAACTCTGTTCCAAGTTGCCCGTTCGCACCTGCAATTACAATTTTCACTGGTGTTGTCACATCCTTTGCAAAAGGTTTTAGTTTTATTTTTAAAATGCCAAAACACCGAATAAAGGCACCGGCAGCCCTAAAAAAGCCGGCTTACAAATAACCTTTAATACATTATTTTATTTTCTGCAACCTTCTTTAAATGGGCACCGTAAGGGCTTTTACCGTAGCGCTCTGCAAATTCAAAAAGTTGCTCCCTTGTTATCCAACCGTTGCGGTAGGCTATCTCCTCCGGTGCTGAAATTTTAATGCCCTGGCGCTTTTCCACCATCTGCACAAAGGTTGCGGCTTCTATTAAACTGTCCACCGTTCCTGTGTCAAGCCAGGCGTAACCGCGGCCAAGCAGTTTAACGTCAAGCTCGCCCATTGCCAAATAATTTGCATTAATGGTTGTTATTTCAAGCTCGCCTCGTGCGCTTGGCTCAGCTTTTTTTGCAAGGTCAACCACGCGGTTATCGTAAAAATAAAGGCCGGTTATACAGTAGTTGGACTTCGGGTTTTTCGGCTTTTCTTCAACACTCAGCACCTTGCCGTCTGCGCCAAATTCCACAATGCCAAAACGTTCAGGGTCTGGCACATAATAGCCAAAAATTGTTGCACGCCCGTTTTTTTCAGCATTTTGGGCCGCCTCTTTTAATATGGTAGAAAAGCCATTACCGTAGAAAATATTGTCCCCAAGTACCATTGCACAGCAGTCTTGCCCAATAAACTCTTCGCCTAAAATGAAGGCTTGGGCAAGGCCGTCCGGGCTGGGCTGTACTTTGTATTGCAGTTTAATACCAAATGCACTGCCGTCTCCAAGCAATGCTTCAAAGCGGGGTGTGTCCTCAGCAGTGGAAATTATTAAAATTTCCTGTATACCGGCCAACATTAAGGTTGAAAGCGGGTAGTAGATCATAGGTTTATCGTACACAGGTAAAAGCTGCTTGCTGGTTACCAGTGTTAACGGGTAAAGCCTTGTGCCGGCACCCCCTGCTAAAATAATGCCTTTCATACAGCACCTCTCATTTTTTATGTTTGCATTTCTTGCAGCAGTTCATTACCTTTGCCAGGCAGTTTTTAACGCCTTTAGGGTATAACTGCTACTAGCTGAGCAGCTTTTTACACTTTTTGGTTTGGCGCGCCGTTAGTTACCCACCTGGCAGCTTTCCTCTCTTGCGGTATGCTGCCATTAGTTACTTACACTTCATCTTTTGCCTTTTAGGGTGTGCAGGCTTTGGTATTTCCCTTTGCAGTTTTTTACCCTTTGGTGTAACTGCAATAAGTTACTTTGCCAGGCGGTTTTGTGCCCTTTAGGGTGTGTTGCTGTTAACAACTTTGCCAAGCTGTTTTTTGCGGCCGTCAGCTTTGCAGCTCTTCAGCGCCACTTTATACCCCATTTGGCAAAATATTTAAACATACTTATAAGCTGTAATAAAAACGGCCTTATTTTTTTTATAGTGTCCCTGTGCCACGCATGGGTTATTTCAACATTGGGCAGGTAGGCAATTTCGCCGTATTTCATAGCCTCACGGCCAATGTCCACATCTTCAAAATACATAAAATAACGCTCGTCGAAACCGCCAATTTTCAAAAACACCTCTGTGCGCATTAAAAAAAAGCAGCCCGTGCAAAATTCTATGGGGATACCAACCGCCAGCTCTTCACCGCGGCGCAGGTAGTTTCCTTCTATTTTGCTTGCGCCAAAAAAAGGTATATGCCTTGCTAAAAGCGCCAGTACGCTGGGCAGGCGCTTTGCCACCAGCTGTTCTTTACCGCCGGGGTAAAGCAATTTCGGCACTGCCGCCACTGCCTCCGGGTGTTCGTCTAAATAACCGGCCATAGCGGTTAAAACATCGCTGTGTATCTCAATATCCGGGTTAATAACAGCGTGGTAGCGGCTTTTAAGGTATGGCACCACCTTGTTGTGGCCGGCACCAAAACCAACATTTTTACTTTGCAGTAACACTTTTGCCCGGCCTTCAAAGGCGTTTTTCAAAAGCACCCCTGTGCCATCAGGCGAGGCATTGTCTACAATAAAAAGCTCAAATGTGCGGCCCTTGGTGTGTTGCAAAAGGCTGTTTGCAGCCTTGGCAGCTTCATCGAAACAGCCATAGGTCACAATACTCCCGCTAATTTCCGCCATTGCCGCGCCACCCTTCTAAAAGAGCTTATTTTACAATAAATTCGTAATATTTTACCATGTCAGGCTAAAATTCACAACGGTTTTAACAATACCGGTTACAATAAGCATTTTTGTATTACACAGCTTTTTACCACCAACCGGCTGTCTATACAACACCTGCTATATGTACCACACACAGTATAAGCCTTGCCAAATACTGCAGCCGGGTAAATTTTGCGCATGTTGCATAGCCCGCATTCTAATACTTTCATGTTTTGTTGCTAAAATAAAGCTACTCTTTTGCGCCAAGCAGTTTATCCACCGCTTCTTCTTCATTGCCGGCAAAAAACACATGGCTGCCCTTGTTGCTCTCGTAGATAAAATCTTTAAGCGGTTTGCTTGTATAGTGGCTATAGTTTCCGTAAATTGCAAGTTTAATGCGGTAGTTTACAGCCTTTTGCAGTATTTCACCTAAAATGCCGTTGCTCAAAACAAAAAACTCTTCTACAATTGCACTTTTGTTAATTGCAATGCGTGAAACACCGCTTTCGTACCTGGTGGACATAAAAAAATCCAGTGCAGATTGGCCGTCTTTAATAATTACCTCTTCACTTCGAACTAAAATGCAGGACGTTGCACCGTTTGTGCGCATTTCCGTTTTCATACTGCCCCTTTCCAAACCCAAAAGGCGGCGCATTTTATTGCGCCGCCCATTGTTTCAGTAAAATTCACTTTACAGCATTGCCAGTACATCATCCACCAGCGGCATATCCATTAAATCTTTGCCGTAGTGTGCGTAGCTAACGGTGCCGTCACCCTCAACAATAAACATCGCGGGCAACTGTTGTTCATCGCCCTCGTATTTGCCGTGTGCAAAACCTGCCGCTGCGGCTGCAGCGCCTTTTTCCTGCAACTTCGGCATGCTGCCGCCAACAAGTGCTTCCATGCTTTCTGCGGGGTTTATCTCCAGCGCTTTGTAAATTTCCATATCTGTATCGCAGATAATATCAAACGGCAACTTTTCCTCTTTCAGGTCTTCCCGCACCACAGCAGGGTCACTTTGCATTACAACAAAAACCTGTGCACCCTTAGCTGTAAACTCATTGTAGCGCTGTGCAATAACATGTACATCGTAGCGGCAAACAGTGCAGCCAATATAACGCAAAACCCAAAATACTGTTTTGCCTTTCAAAACCTCGTTAACTGTTTTTCCGTTTTCATATGCTGTGTTAAAGGTAAAATTAGGCATTTTGTCGCCAACTTTTAAAATGGCCATGGTAGTTCCTCCGTATTGTATTTTTTTAATTTTACACCATCTGCAACATCTGTGCAATTGGTGGCATATCTGTTAAATTCTTTGCATAGTGGGCAAACTTAACCGTTCCGTCTGCATCAAGTAAAAACAGTGCCGGCAGTTGCTGTTCATTCCCTTCGTATTCCCCGTGTTCAAAGCCCAGGGCCTTCGCTTCCTTCATTTTAGCTGGAAGTTTTAGGGACGCCAAACCTAGCATGTTCTTCGCAGGCAAAATTTCCAGCTCTTCATACAGTTTCATCTCGGGGTCGCATATAATATCAAACGGCAGTTTACCCGGCGGCACTTCCCCCGCTATAACTGCCGGTTTGCTTTGCATAACCACCATAACCTTTGCCCCTTTGGCTAAAAAGTCACCGTAATTCTCTTGCAGGCGGTGAATATCCACCTGGCACACAGTACAGCCATAGTAGCGCAAAAACCAAATAAACGTGGGGCCCTCCAGCTCAGGGTATAAGGTTTTGCCGGTTTCATACGCAGTGTCAAACGTGAAGTTTGGCATTTTATCTCCAGCTTTTAGTTTCGCCATTTTTTCGCCTCCTTTTAAATTCTGTGAAACTTATTTAAAAAGTGCAGCGGCATGCTTGCAGCCGGTTTACACTTTAAGGCTTTTTTACCGTAACCACCGGTGTTTGGCCTTTAATTTTTACATTGCCAAAAGCTGTTGTACTACAAAACCCGCCGCCATAAACCCTGCAACCGGCGGCACATATGAAATGCTGCCCGGCGCATGTCGTGCCCCTTGCACCACAACCGCTTTGCCAAGCGGCGGTTCAGGGTTGTACAACACCTGCACCCCCGCAATGCCTCTTTTTTTCAGCTCTTTGCGCAACACGCGGGCCACGGGGCAAGCACTGCCTGCCGTGTCTTCAATTTTCGCTGTTTTAAACCCGAAAGGTGAAAGCCGCCCGCCTGTACCCATGCAGCTTATAAGCGGCACATTTCTTTTTTTTGCCTCTTCAATTAAAAAAAGCTTTGCTGTAATTGTGTCTATGGCGTCTATAATGTAATCAGGTTCAAAGGCAAAAATACCACCGTCTTCACCGGGCAAAATAAATGTGTTTTCACAGTGTATATCTGCCGCCGGGTTTATTGAAAGTGCCCGTTCTTTGCAAACTTGTGTTTTTGCCACACCTACGCTTTTGCCGGTTGCCAAAAGTTGGCGGTTTATGTTTGTAACGCTAATTATATCGTTGTCTATGAACAAAAGGTGGCCTACGCCAGCCCGCACCAAAGCCTCTGCAGCAGCGCCGCCAACACCGCCAAGGCCCACCAGTGCAACCCTGGCCCCGGCAAGTTTTGCAAGGCCGTTTTTGCCCACAAGCATCTCTGTTCGAGCAAGCCAACACTCTTGCATTTCACTTTTGCCGCTTTGCATGCCGCCACCTGTAGAAGGGCAGTGCCTGCCCTGAATTTTTATTTGGCCCCCACCTTGCCGTCTGCGGCAATGTTAAAACCCGTCCTTCAGAACAGGTGGGTGCCCTACTGCAGGTTCATGCTCCCTTCATCCCTTAAAGGGGAGGTCTGCAATCCGCTGCGAGACGCGGGCTCCCGTATTAACACTTTGTCGGATTAAAAAATGCCGCAACATTCGAACAAGGCAGGAGCTGCAAGGTATAAAAAACTTTTTTAACCTTTATTCATTAAAAATTGATGAATGTTACTTATCATCAACTTCAATTTCATATAACTCTGCCAGGCGCTGCGAGAAAATTTCGCCAATTTCATACAGCTCTTCGTCGTCCTCAACCAGGTCTAAAAACTCTTCCCCGTCCTGCTCTGTAACCTTCATAATCAGCAAATCAAGGTCGTCATCAAGAACATCGGTCTCGTCTTCGCCGGCCGGCACAACCGCCAGGTAGTGTATCCCGTCATGCTCAAGGTCATCCAAAAGTTCAAAGGTATGTTCCACACCTTCTTCATCGGTAACGGTTAAAAGGTCCGGGCTGAAATCTTCTGCCAGTTATACGTCCTCAGTTCTTTAACTTTCTAACAATAAGTTTACTCTTTAGCTTGCCATAAGTCAACGCAAAAAGGGGCGAATGCCGGCGGCAGCACCTGCTTTTTTACCGGTTTTAACCGCTTTAAATAATTAAAATTCCATTATAAATATAGCCAAGCTGCACTGCCATACCTTATACTGTGTTATAGTAGCTTTTAAATGAAACAGGAAGGAGACCTGCATATGGGCAGAGTTAAAACCAGAGCAAAGCGCATGGCTACATCAAAATGGGCTATTGCGGCAGCTTTTATGTTGGTGCAGCTTATACTTGTTTTCGGCCTTATTATAACCCTTGGCCAGCGCGCGCCCTATGTTTATTTGGGCCTTACTGTTTTAAGTGTATTTATTCCCCTTGTCATTTTCGACGATGACAGCATGAACCCTTCCTATAAACTGTTATGGCTTATTTTGGTTGCGGCATTCCCCGTTGGCGGCGTGCTTGCATTTTTGTTTTTCGGCAACCGGCGCCTAACAAAAAAACGTGCGCACACCCTCTCCTCTATTGAAGAACGCTCAAACCGTGCGCTGGTGCAGCAGCCTGCAACCCTTTCACGGCTGCAAAGTGAAATGCCGAAGTACGCACCCCACGCAATGTACCTGCAAACCACCTCAGTTGCGCCGGTTTACACCAGCACTGAGACAAAGTATTTTGAAAACGGCGAAAAGTTTTTTGCGCAGCTGTGTGAAGAGCTGGAAAAGGCCGAACGCTTTATTTTGATGGAGTACTACATTATTGAAGAAGGCCACATGTGGAACACCATTTTGGGCATACTGCGCCGCAAGGCTGCCGCCGGCGTTAAAATTAGCCTTGTGTACGACGGTTTTGGCTGTGTTACAAAGTTGCCAAGCGGCTATGACACAATTTTGCGCACCTACGGCATTGACGCCCACGAATTTAACCCCATAGCCCTTAATTGGCACATCACCGATTACATGTTTTTAAACCACCGCGACCATCGTAAAATTTGTGTGATAGACGGCAATGTGGGCTTTAACGGAGGGCTTAATTTAGCAGATGAATACATTAACACAATAACACGTTTCGGTTACTGGAAAGACACCGCTTATATGCTGCGGGGGCCTGCGGTGTACACCTTAACCGTAACCTTTTCAAAAATATACCAGCTTGCCACCGGCAGTGCCTTTAACCACGCCGCCCACGCCCCCACAGAGGCCTGCGAAAGCGACGGTTTTGTGCAGCCCTTTGACGATACCCCGCTGGACGGGCAGGCGGTTTCCGAGTACACCTATTTAAACGTTATTAACCGTGCAGAGCGTTATATTTATATAACCACCCCATACCTTGTTGTAGATAATGAAATGCTTACTGCGCTGCGCCTTGCTGCACAAAGCGGTGTGGATGTGCGTGTTGTAACCCCCGGTATACCTGACAAAGTTTATGTGTACTGGCTAACCCAAAGTTACTACAGCATTCTTCTGCGCAACAAGGTGCGCATTTTTGAATATACACCGGGGTTTATGCACGCAAAAATGTTTGTAGCAGATGATGAGGTTGCCATTGTCGGCTCTGCCAATTTAGACTACCGTAGCCTTTACCTGCATTTTGAAAGCAGCGGCTTATTTTATGGCGGCAGTACCGTGGCCGCAGTGAAAGCAGACTTTGACAAATTTTTGCCGGAGTGCAGGGAGATAACCCTGCGCACATTGCGCAAAACCCCCATTTGGAAACGTATGCTGCAAATTTTATTGCGCTTCTTCGCCCCGCTTATGTAAACATATCTTTAAACTTTAAACTTTAAGCCAGCATGCCTTTGCCATTTTAAGCTTAAAACTGCGTTATTTAAAAAGCCTTTGGCAGGTGCCAAAGGCTTTTATTTTTAGGCTAATTCAAAATATCCCCTTTGCTGTTTTACACACTAAAAAGCAGCGGCCACAAAAAACTTGCCTGCCATAAATTACTTAAAATGCACATCATGCGCC
>JAVBRS010000183.1:0-3399 GCA_031547715.1 Oscillospiraceae bacterium | reverse complement strand
GGCAGTGTTATGGCAAATGCCGGCGGCAAAAACCTGCCCTGCCACCGTGTTGTAAGCCGCACCGGCGCATTGGCCCCCGGCTACGTTTTTGGCGGCGAGGAAAAACAGCGTGCCATGCTGGAAGCTGAAGGCGTAACCTTTATTGCAGGCGGCCGCATTAACATGGCAAGGCACCAGTGGGGTGAATGTGAGCAATTGGCATTTGGTTAGTTAAGTTACATTGTACAAACAAAGCAAAAAGCACCTTTGTAAAGGAGCAGCGAAATGACAGATGAAAAGATTGCACGCATTAATGCGCTTGCGAGAAAAGCACGGGAAGAGGGGCTTAACGAAGAGGAAAAGCATGAACAGCACCTTTTGCGCCGTGAGTACATTGACGCCATGAAAGCCAGCTTGAAAGCCCACCTTGACAATATTGAAATTGTGGACTGAAATGAAAACGGCTTTGCGCCGCCAGGTTATAAGAACTATAACATTTGGGCCGGGCGGCTCAAAAAGTTTACGATGGCCTTTACATAAGCGCTGGCAGTTCACAAATAAAAAAGCTCACCGTACAGGTGGGCTTTTTTATATGCTAAATTACACCATATAAAATAAAGCAAAATAAATGCGACACTGAACTGCCGGCTGCGTAAAAGCTTGCCAATTTATACCACTGCCATTTATTTAACTGCCAATATGGCGCAAACCCTGCACCACTGCAAAAACAGCATAACCAGCCATGGCTGTTATGCCGCACCGTTAAAGGCGTAGTTTAGAGCCTTGTTAATATACAGGCAACAAGGTACTTTGCCGGTTTTAATTGCCACAGCGGGTAGTATATAATGTAAAATAATAAAAGGTATTTTTGTAGGGGTTTATAATTTGCACTCGTTTTAATAAACAGCAAGGGGGTGAGGGCGCTTTTGACAGAGAAAATGTTTATTCTCGAGCTGGAAAAACACCAAAACTTTGTCTATACAATTTGCTGGCAAATGGTTAGGGATGCGCACCTTGCACAAGACCTTGCCCAGGAAACATTTATTTCAGCGTATACCCACCTTGGTAGTTTTACAGGTGAAAATATAAAACCATGGCTTGCGCGCATAGCAACCAACAAAGCGAAAGATTACTTAAAAAGTGCCTACCACCGCAAAGTACAGGCAGACAGTGAAACCCTTACCTTAACCCCGGCCCCGCCTGGCCAAACACCAGAGACCAAAGCGGAGGAAACTATGGGCCTTGCCCGTATACAAAACGCCATTACAACCTTGAAAGAGCCCTACCTGCAGGTGGCGGTACTTTATTTTTACAAACAACTTACAGTGCAAGAGATAGCGCAGCAGCTGGGGCGCCCGCCCAAAACAGTGGAAACCCAGCTTTACAGGGCAAGGCATAAGCTGCAGCAAATTTTAAAGGAGGAGAGCAGTTGACAAATTTTAACAATACAGAAGAAAAGCCAACACCCATAAGCGAACCCCTGTTTTTTGAAGACGGGCACCTTACCCTTGCCGCATTTAATTTACTGGAGCAACAAGCTGAGACGGACCTGCTTTCACGCCTTGAAATTGCAGAGCACATTGCCTTTTGTGATGACTGCCTTTTGATGTACACGGAACACTTGGAAGGTGCAGAGCTTAAAATGCCGCCACAGCCCATTGCCCCGGCGGTGAAACAGCGCCTGAGAGAAAAGGAACATAAGCTAAAGCTTGTGCCTGCATTGACAGCGGCGGCTTGTGCGTGCCTTGTAATGGCGGTTTGGTTAACGGGCGCGCCGTATTTTAAAGGGGCATTGGCACAAGGGGTAAATATTAGTGGCCAGCAGGCGTTTACACTTGCAGGGCCGGTGGCAGCAGCGAATATGGAAGAAACGTATGTTTACAAACCAAAAACAAGTTTGTTTGACAGTTTTAATTTTTTTAGCAGCACAGGAACTTGCAGTAGCGCCGGCGGTGCCGGTGGCGGCCAGGTAAGAGAGGAAATTGTAGCGGCAGAAGATTACAGTGAACAAGCGGCAAAGACAGATATAGAGGAGAAGAGAGAATGAAGAAAAGTAAATTGTTTGCGTGGCTGTGCGCACTTTGCCCGGGGGCGGGCCCAATGTACCTTGGCCTAATGAAGATGGGTACCATATTAACGGCGGCTTTTTGCGGGGTTATATTTATTGCTTTTATACTGCGTATGGAAGAAGTTTTGTTTGCACTGCCGCTTGTATGGCTGTATTCGTTTTTTACAACAATAAATAATATAAGCAATTCAAAAGAGGATAACGAAGAACTGCAAAAAAGCTTTTTAAATGAATTTAGTTTAATTTCAACAAAAAACTTCTTTAAAACGCTGGCGGGCAAAGGCGGTTTATTATGGGGGTGGGGGTGCATAGCACTTGGGTTTTACCTTTTAAGCGACGCACTTTATTACCCTGTTTTAAGGCCGCTTTTTGACAGGTTTTATATTATAGGTGCGCTATGGTACAGTCTGCCAAGCCTGGCGCTTTCATTTGCCTTGTTTTTCTTGGGGTACTATTTTTTGCAAGGCGGCAAAAAAAAGCCCGCCAATAATGAAGATATTGTAGCGTTTAAAGAAGCAGAAGGCGGTGAAAAGAATGTATAACACTGATTATGACAACACTTTTGCAAATAATAACAACACGCCAAAGCAAGCTGCAGGTGAACCGCCTGTGATAAACGCAGGGGTGCAGGTGCGGCGGGTGGGCACTTTTACACTTGGCGTGGCGCTTATTTTAAGCGGTGTGCTTTTGGCTGTTGCCATTTTTCAAGGGTTTGGCGGCTGGCAGTTTATTAATTTCAGGCTTATTGCAAGCTTCGCCCCGGTGCTGCTTATTATGCTTGGGGCAGAGGTGCTGTACAGCCACCACAAGGCGGGGAGCGCACGTTTAAAGTATGACATTATAAGCGGTATTATCTGCATAGGCCTTGCGTTTATTTGTTTTATTGCAGCGCTTATTCCGGGTGTTATAAACGAGAGCGGCTACGGCAACTACCGGGCACAAGAGATATTAAACGCCCGGCTTGAAGAGGAATACCTGAGTGTTTTGCAGGGGGAGGAAGTTTACGCATTTTATGTAAACCTGTGGCTTTACGGCACGGCATACCCTGCAAACCCAACATTGAAAGATGTGCATTCGGCAGACAGCATAGAAGTTTACATTACACTGCCTGAATACACCAGCGCAGATGATTTTGCGAAAAAGGTTTATGAGTTTGTGGAAATGCTGGGAACGGCAACCGCAAAGCCGGAGCGCATATATTTTTCAAGCTATGCCACTGAAGCGGGGCAGTACACGGTGGACATTGAGCGTCCCTACCAGTTTCTTCAAACGGTTGAAAACATTACAGCCCGCACACGTTTTACAGAGTACGGGGCTTACCCTAACCAGGTTATTTGTTACGACGAGTATGC
>JAVBRS010000078.1:0-6197 GCA_031547715.1 Oscillospiraceae bacterium | reverse complement strand
TTGCTGCTAATATAAATAACCCCTACACAAGGCCGGTTGTTTTAAGCAGCAAAACCCCTAAAAAAAATGTCACCGCAGAAAGCAGAGCAGAGATAAGCGTTATCTCTCCGGTAAGGGCGCCGTCACTGCCCATATTGTTAGCCATAGCAGCACCGGAGGTTGCCGTGGGGCTGCCGTAAAGCACATAAAGCGTAGCAAGCTCTGCCCCACGGAACCCCCAAAAATATGCCAACGTTACCATTGCTGCCGGCACAAGCACAAGGCGCACAAGTGAAACACCCACAGAAGTTTTTAAGTTGCGTTTTGCCGTGGCAAAATTAAACTGTGCCCCCACAGAAAGCAACACAAGTGGCGAAGCCATTGACGCTATGTTGGAAACACCTTTTTCCAAAAATGGCGGCAGCTGCCAGCCCAGTGCCAAAACCACTGCGCCAAGCGCCGTGCCAATAATAAGCGGGTTTTTTACAACACCAAGAAACACCTTCATAACATCAAATTTTCTCTTTTCGCCCGAAGTCACAGGCTCGAAAATTGTAAAGCACAGAACGGCGCATATATTAAAAGTGGTTACCGCAAATGGCAAAAGGCTTGTTGCGGCAGTTGTGCCGCCAACACCGTACATGTTTGTAAGCACGGGTATACCAAGCAGAATAAAATTACTGCGGAACGTTGAGTGCGCCACCGCGCCGCAGCGCGCACGGTCTTTAACAAAAAGCGGCCAGATAATGCAACTGGCGGCAGCGGTAAAAACAATGCCGCCCACCCCAAAAAGCACATACCCCACGTCAAACGTTTCCAATATACTGGAATGGTATACTTCGTTGAAAAGCATAATGGGCAAAAACACTTTAAAGCAGGCACTAGCTGCCGTTTCGGCCCATTTCTCCGTAATAATTTTTTGCTGCACTAAAATATAACCAAGGCCGCCCAATACAAACACCGGTAAAACCGTGTTTAAGCTAAAAAGTAAATTTTCCATTCTTACCCCTTGTTTTTAACATTCATTTTTATTATACAAAATTTTGCAAATATTGCAAAAACCTTTGTTTTGTAGTAAGCATTTGCCGCCTGCAAAACTTCCTGCAAATTTGCAACAATTATTTACATGTTATATAATAAAAACTGCTTTGCACTTCACTAAAAAGGCGAAAGGGCCGGTATATGCAAAAAAAACTTTCACTTATATTTGATTTAGACGGAACACTTTGGAACACCACCACACAGGTGGCAGCTTCCTGGAACATGGTGCTGCAAACCCTGCCGGACATACCATACACTTTAACGGTTGAAGACATGGCCCAGTACATGGGCAAAACAATGCATGAAATTGCAGCCCTTGCCTTTCCCAATGTTTCCATTGAGCGGGGGCAGGAAATTATGCATATGTGTGAAATTGCCGAAAATGAATACCTTTTAAAACACGGTGGTGTTTTGTACCAAGGCCTTATTGCAACACTTGAAAACCTTGCTGAAAGCTACCCGCTTTACATTGTTAGCAACTGCCAAAAAGGCTACATTGAAGTTTTTTTGCACCATTATAACCTTGGCCGCCTGTTTAAAGGGCATGACTGTTTTGGCAACACCCAAACCCAAAAAGGCGAAACTATAAAAGGCCTTATTGCCCGCCACTGTATTGAAAACGCCATTTATATCGGCGACACCTATGGAGATTTTACCGCAGCCACTTTTGCCGGCCTGCCTTTTATACACTGCAGTTACGGCTTTGGCAGTGTACCCGGCGCGCTTTACAGCATTGGCAGCATTACCCAGCTGCCCGCACTGGCAAACAGCATTGAAAAAGGAATGCCTTAGGCATTCCTTTTCCTTTTAATTGAAATACCGTTGTATATTGCCGCTTCACCGTTGGTGTTTAAGCTTGTGCCGTGCAGCCCTTGCCAATATTTCATCAGCTCAACGCAACATCCAGCACCATCATAAGCACAAAAGCCAGCATTGCACCTATTGTGCCAAGGCCCGGCCCTTCTTCCAGGTGGGCACCCGGTATCAGCTCTTCCAGTACTACATAAACCATTGCCCCTGCCGCAAACGCCAGCAGGCCCGGCATTATTGCTTGCACATAAGGCGCAGCCAGCACAGTTACTGCGGCTGCTGCCGGCTCAACAACGCCGGAAAGTGCACCGCAGCAAAATGCCTTCATGGGGCTGGCCCCCTCTTTGCGCAGCGGCAGCGCTATTGCAGCCCCTTCCGGCAGGTTTTGCAGGCCAATACCAAGGGCAAGGGTTGCTGCACTTGCATACGTTAATGTACCGCCCCCCTGTGCTGCCATGGCAAAGGCAAGCCCCACCGCCATACCTTCCGGTATGTTGTGCAGCGTTATTGCAAAAACCAGCATGGCGGCACCGCCGCGCCCGCCGTTTTTTTTATTTGGCATCATTTTAAAAAACGGCATGTATTTGTCCATAGCCATTAAAAAAAAGCCGCCTGCTAAAAAACCGCTTGCTGCCGGCAGCCAAGGCACCTTACCCGCGGCCTTTGCCATCTCTATGGCAGGCAGTAGAAGCGACCAAACCGACGCCGCAATCATTATTCCTGCTGCAAAACCTAAAAAAGCCCTTTGCACGCTGTCGCTTATTTCCCTTTTGAAAAAGAAAACAACTGCAGCCCCTGCAGCTGTTAAGGCAAAGGTAAAGCCTGTTCCTGCCGTTGCCAGCAGCAAGGTTTGCACCTCCATTAAAACACCCTCTTCCATAAACGGTGCGCCGCAAAAACTGCGTCACTATGCCAGTTTATGCCAGTTTCCCCTCAGGGTGTAAGGCTGTATACACCAAGCACAGCCCCTTACCTTTTAATTTGGCATAATAAACGCAAAAAAGGCCCCTTTAAAAGGGGCCTTTTTTGCGAAAATTCTTAAAATCTCATTTTGCAATAATTTTTGGCTAAAGTTATGCTTTTTGCTCACCAAGTGTGTTTTTGCTTGTTGCAAGGCCTTTAGTACGCCATTTGCCGGTAAAATAGCGAACAATGTTAAAAAGCGCCGCAACGCCCCACCCAAACGGAAGCGAGTACCAAATGGCCATATAACCAACCGTGGGTATTGCAGCAAGGTAGTATGCCAACGGTATGCGAAACGCCAGAACCGAAAGGCTGGAAAACATGGTGAAAGTTGCGTCGCCTGCACCCCGCAAAAAAGATGAGAAGGTTTGGTTTGCAGCATTTATAATAAAGAAAAACGCAATAAAATTAATACTTTTAACACCTGTGGCTATAACCAGTGTCTCGCCGTCTTGAACGAACAGGCCTATCAGCGAATGGCCAAGCACCGGCAACACCAATACAATTGCCGCACACACTGCAACAAGCATTGCCATTGTTGCTTTAAGGCCTTGCTGTGCACGCTCGTGCTGGCCCGCGCCTATGTTTTGCCCCACGTACATTGAAAGTGAGCCAGCCAGGTTGGCAATTGGCATAATCGCAAAATCCTCAATGCGGTTGGACGCGCTGAACGCCGCAATCATGTCTGTGCCAAAAGAGTTGGCAAGGCCTTGAATAGCCATCATTGCAAGTGAGAAAATTGCCATTTGCACAGACGCCGGCGCACCGTAGCGCGCTATTGCCTTTACCATGGTTTTGTCGTAAACCCACTGGCCTTTATATATCTTAAGCACCTCTATGTATTTAATAATGTAAACAATACATAACACCCCGCTTAGCGTTTGGGCAATAGCGGTTGCCACCGCCGCCCCGGCAACGCCCCACTTAAAAACAACAACAAAAACAAGGTCAAGCACCACATTGGTTAAACTTGAAATTATTAAAAAATACAGCGGTGTTTTAGAGTCTCCAATAGCGCGCAAAATGCCGCTGCACCCGTTATATAAAAAAGTGCCGAAAAGGGTTGCAAACCCAATGCGCACATATAAAAGTGCATCTGCAAAAATTTCATCCGGTATTTTTAAAATAATAAGCAGTGTACGTGAAAGCATTATGCCAACTAAAGACATAACCACTACAAAACCTATAGCCAATATTATTGATGTGGATATAGCCTTTTTAAGTTTGTCGTAATCTCCTGCGCCGTAAAGCTGGCTTATAACAACCGAAAGGCCGGTGGCAAAGCGCATGGCAACCGCCAGTACCAGCATAACCGAGCTCCAGGTGCTGCTGACGGCAGCAAGGGCAAACTTGCTTACAAAACGGCCAACCACAATGGCGTCCACTGCGCTGTACAGCTGTTGGAAAATGTTGCCCAGCAACATGGGCAAAGAGAATATTAAAATGGACTTTGCCGGGTTGCCTTTCAGAAAATCGACCTTCATAATACCTCTTTCGGAAGCGGCGCTTCCTCTATTTTTTTGTGGCGCATTTACGGTTTCACCAACGCCGGGCAGGCAATTCACTTTTACTTTTGCCAAAGCATTCAGGCAACGCTATGCCTTTGCTTTCTGCGGTGCGCTTGCAATTTTAAAAATGCCCTGCGGTTTTGCCGTTGCAGCGCAGCCTGTTTTATAAATTGTATTGCTACCCAAAAACGGCATGGCAATATATTTAGCAGCATAAAATTGCATTCATGTGTGCGAACAAGCCATAACACTACATTAAAAATATAAGCTTTCGCAAATATCACACGCACGCTTAGTTTTTATAAGTTGCGGTTATTCTAACGCAGCTCAACCACCGTCACGCCTGCCTCACCTTCGCCGTAACGGCCAAGGCGGTAGCTTTTAATGCTTTTATGCTTTTTAAAGTGGCCATGCAACCCTGCGCGCAATGCACCTGTGCCAACACCGTGTATTATATACACCGTTTGTATACCCGCCAGCACCGCACCGTCAATAAAATTATCCGCCTCTAAAATGGCTTCCTCCACATTGCGGCCCAACAGGTTTATCTCCATAGCGGGGCTGCGTGTTACACCTGCACTGCCGGCGGCTTTGCCTTTAACCGGTTTTAACTTTTGCTTTTGCTGCCCCGCCACAGGTTTGCAAAGGCCGCCAAGGGGTACTTTTGTAACAACATTACCTGTGCGCACCTCAACCATTCCTGTTTTATCCGGTGCTTTTGTAACAACACCTTCACGCCCGGCAGCGGCAATAAAAACACTCTCGCCCACTGCGGCACTTGTAAGCGGCGGCATGGTGTTTTGCAACGCTTCCCCCTGCCCTGCCAAAGCTGCAAGGGCATAACTTTCTTTGTTGGCAATTTGCCTTGCGCGCTGTGTCTTTTCTGCGGTTGCAAGGTTTTCTTTTTTTTGTAAAGCTTTCATCTCATCCATAAGGCGGTAAGCTTCATTCTCTACCTTTTCCACCAGCGCTTTTGCCTTTGCGCGGGCGTTTTCAAGTTCTTTTTCGCCCTGCGCAATAATTGCGTCCCGCTCTGTTTTTGCACGCTCTACAGCAATGGCAGCGGCATTTCGCAGGCTGTCAGCCTCTGCCCTTGAGGCGCTGAGCTCATTTTTTATATCATCAAGCTGGGCCAGCACAGTTTCAAAACGCTTATCTTCTGCGCTTAAATGCCGCTGCGCCGTTTCAATAACACCTGCAGGCAGGCCAAGCTTTTGCCCTATTGCAAAAGCGTTAGAGCGCCCGGGTACGCCCACCACAAGTTTATACGTGGGGCGCAGGGTTTCAATGTCAAACTCACAACTGGCGTTCTGTACACCTGCGGTTTCAAGGGCGTACATCTTCAGTTCTGCATAGTGTGTGGTGGCAAGCAGCTGTGCGCCGCTGCTGCGCAATTTTTCAATTATCGCCACTGCAAGTGCAGCGCCCTCAGCCGGGTCTGTGCCGGCGCCCAGCTCGTCAAGCAGCACCAGGGTACCCTCGCCAGCCTTGCTTAAAATTTCAGTTATGTTTTTCATATGCCCTGAAAATGTGGAAAGGCTTTGCTCAATGCTCTGCTCGTCGCCAATATCCGCCAGTATTTGCTTAAAAGCGCAAACAGCACTGCCTTCACCTGTGGGTATTAAAAGGCCGCAGCAAGCCATTGCACACAAAAGCCCTGCGGTTTTAAGTGTTACGGTTTTGCCGCCTGTGTTGGGCCCTGTAACAATTAAAGTGTCGTAATCCTCGCCTAATTTCAGGTCAATAGGCACCGCTTTTTCTTTTGCAATTAACGGGTGGCGTGCCCTGTGTAAATTAATTTTGTATTCGCTGTTTATTATTGGCATAAATGCATTTTGTGAAAGGCCAAGTTTTGCCTTTGCAAGTATGGCATCAATTTCCACCATGGCGGCATAG
>JAVBRS010000174.1:0-2751 GCA_031547715.1 Oscillospiraceae bacterium | reverse complement strand
TCTTGGCGCAAAATGCGCAGCGCTTCAATCATAAGTTCGGTGGTGTGGTTTGGGCTTTTAACTACACCGCTGCTTAAAAACAGCCCCTCAATATAATTGCGGCGGTAAAAGTTAATGGTCAATTCTGCAAGTTCCCTCGGGGTGAAAGCCGCCCGTGGCGTGTCATTCGAGGTGCGGTTAACACAATAGGCACAGTCGTATTCGCAGTGGTTGGTAAGCAGCACCTTTAAAAGCGATATACAGCGCCCGTCTGCGGCAAAACTGTGGCAGATGCCGCCGCTTACGGCATTGCCAAGGCTACCGCCGGTAGCGCCACGTGTAACCCCACTGGAGGTGCAGGCAACATCATACTTTGCGCTGTCAGTCAATATCTCCAGTTTTTTCATAGTATCCATACAATACCCCCTTGCAGGCATTTTAGCTTGTAATGATATTATTATACAACCATTGGTTGTATATGTAAAGTAATAACAAACAACAGTTGTTGTTTAGTGAATAAAAAAGCAGGTGTGTTGCACACACCTGCTGTGGAGGGTTTTGATTTTTATAGAGCAGGTGCCATTTCAATTTCACTCAAGTTAATAAAGCTGCCGTTTTGCAAAAGTGCTTTGTATGTGCTTTTTGAAATTTTTTTCAATATTGTTTTACAATTTGCGCACTCAATAAAATATTCAAACTTATAAGGGATAATAGGCAGCCAGTAAAGTGAAAATGATGTTGTTACTTTTACAATGTTAACAGTATTTATTTGGTTGCAGTGGTTGCACTGTGCCTGGCAGCCGGGGGTTTTGCGTTTGATGCTTTTTTTTGCAAAATTGTATACAATTAACATAAATTTTCCTTCTTATACATTTATTTCAAAAGTTAAAAACAATTTCCACACGCCACTGAACATTTTTAAAGATTTGCTGCTTTTAAAAACTTTCAAGCAAAAAAGTTGTGCCGGTAAAAATTATATACAATAATAAGCTTTTTGCATTTAAAAAGCAAACATGAAACGGTAATGCCGCCGGCAGGTAAACAGGTAGAGAAGCCGACAAAAAACAGTTGAACGCAATGTGTTCAACTGCTTTTACAAAATATTGTGGGCGGTAAAAGCAAACCAACAGTTGCCCATGGCTGTTTGGCTTGTTTGCATGGTGGGAGCAGAGGGGCTCGAACCCACGACTTCCTGCGTGTGGAGCAGGCACTCTAACCAGCTGAGCTATGCTCCCGCTTATTGCGGTGATGAAAGTATAGCGCAAACAAAGTAACTTTGCAAGGTTGTAGGCAAGAAATTATTTTTAAACAAATTTTAATGGAACGGGCAAAAAAAAGGGTGTATAATATTAAATAATAAGTTTTGGTGTGCAAAACAGTAGAAAGGTGAATAGCTATGAGCGGTAAAAGCAGGGCCGCCCAGGTGTTGCAGTATATTAACTGGCTAACTGGGCTAAGCTTTTCATTAATAACCCCTGTTTTTATTTGCATTGCCGGTGCATTGTGGCTGAAAGGCCTTTTTAACCTTGGTGAATGGGTTGTTATTGCAGGTATTATATTTGGCATTATAAGCGGGGGGTGCAGTTTTGTATCTTTTGCAAAGTATGTACAGGCGCAGGCGAATAAACCTTTACAAAAATAATTATTAGTTTGCAGGGGGTAACTATGGAACATGGGAAAATTGACAATGTAATTATAAAAGAAGTGAAGAACATTGCTGTGGGCATTTTAATTTGCAGCTGTGTTATGCAACTTGCTTTTTTGCTTTTAGGGCGGTATAATTATACGGTTTTCATAGGGGCTGTTTGGGGTGGGGCCTTTGCCTTGCTAAACTTTTTTTTAATGGCACTTTCAATGCAAAAAATATTGGAAGACCCGGCGACCCCGGAAGATATGCTGAAACAAAAAGTAAGCGGTTCATATAACCTGCGCAGGCTGCTTTTGGTGGGTGCGCTTTTGGTTTCATTTCTGGTTCCTGCAATTTACTGGTTGCCGGTGGCATTGTCTTACTTTTTTCCCACAATAACCATTTACATTCGCCGGCTTTTTAAACATAAAGAAGATACGCACGAAAGCGAAGATACACAAGTAAAGTAATTTGTAATTATATTGCATTTATTTTCAGTAATAATATTTTGCCAGTATTGTGAGGTGAGCCACTGTGGATATAAGTGTTGCCGGTGCAAAAATATTGTTTATGCTGCCAATTTTCGGCGGTATACCCATAACCGAAACCCAGGTGAACTCTTGGTTGATTATGGTTTTTATTGCACTGGTATGCAAATGGTTAACCCACGGTTTAACCGTTAAGGGCGGTACAAAACGCCAAGCAATTGCAGAGCTGTTGGTCACCTCTGCAAATAATCTTGTTCAAACCAACATGACAAGCCATTTCGCCTACTTCACCCCGTTTATAGCAGCCATTTTTGCATTTTCTGCGGTGGGCAGCCTTTCAAGCCTTTTGGGTATGTACCCAATAACCGCAGACTTTAATACTGTGTTTGGCTGGGCGGTTATGGTATTTATGCTTATAACCTACCAAAAAATTAAAAGTGGCGGCGTAGGCGGCTATTTAAAAGGTTTTACCCAGCCAATTTTCGTATTGACGCCGTTTAATATTTTAAGTGAAGTTGCAACGCCCATTTCCATGGCATTTCGTCATTTCGGCAACATTGCATCCGGTTCTGTAATTTCAGCTTTATTATACGGCGCAATGGCCGCATTAAGCAGCTTTGTGCTAAAAGGCACAGGCGAGTTTTTGAAAAGCATACC
>JAVBRS010000067.1:0-4513 GCA_031547715.1 Oscillospiraceae bacterium | reverse complement strand
GGAGGGGCTATGCAAAATTACCGCACAATTGCAAGTGAAGCTAAGGCAGAGATAAATGAAAAAAAGTCGCGCTTCATTGCATTTGCAACCCCGGCTGAAACAGAGGAAGAAGTTGCCAATTTCATTGCAGAAATTAAAAAGCTGCACCCCGGCGCAAACCACTGTGTTTTTGCGTATGCTTTGCACACCGGTGCCCGTACCCGCTGCACAGACGACGGCGAGCCGGCTAAAACGGCGGGCCCGCCGGTGCTTGAGTGCATTACAGCAATGGGGCTGACAAATATATTGGTTGTTGTGGTGCGGTATTTTGGCGGCACGCTGCTTGGCACAGGCGGCCTGCAAAGGGCGTATGGCGCAGCAGCCAGGGCGGCACTGCAGGCGGCAACTTTTGCACAGGTGCGCATTTGTGTGCGCCACACATTTGCACTGCCATATAATTTGCGCGACCAAGCTGTAAAACTGCTGGAAGGGGCGGGCGCGCAAAACCTGCAAACAACATACACAGACAAAGTGAACATTAGCTTTACACTGCCGCAAGGCGAGGAAAATGAGCTATATGTTGCGCTGCAAAACCTTATGCGCGGTGGCGAAATTTGCCAAAGTGAACCTTTTTATATGCCTTTTGAAGAAAAATAAAGGGTTTTAAAAGGTTGCTGCGTATATATTGAATATAAGCAGGAAATAAAGGGGAAAAGGCATGACAATACGTGAAGAGACCCAAAAGATAGAACGTGAAACATTGGCTGCCAGGGCGGCACTTTCAGAAAAAAGTGCAGGGCGGAGCAAGCCTGAAGAAGAGTGCCCGCTGCGCACAGCTTACCAGCGTGACAGGGACAGGATTTTACATAGCAAAGCATTTCGCCGCTTAAAGCAAAAAACACAGGTGTTTATATCACCGGAGGGGGACCATTACCGCACCAGGCTTACCCATACGCTGGAGGTTAGCCAAATTGCCCGCACAATTGCCCGCGCAATGCGCCTGAACGAGGATTTGACGGAGGCCGTTGCACTTGGGCACGATGTTGGGCACACCCCATTTGGCCATGCGGGGGAGCGGGTTTTAAACCAGTTAAACCCTGCTGGCTTCCGCCATTTTGAACAGAGTGTGCGGGTTAACCAGGTGCTGGAGCGTGGGAGGCAGGGCCTTAATTTAACTGCGGAAGTGGTAAACGGAATAGACAGGCACACAAACGGCGCATGGGCCACGGCGCTGGAGGGGCAAATTGTGCGCTTTGCAGACCGCATTGCCTACATGAACCACGACATTGAAGACGCAGTTACAGCTGGGGTACTCAACCCGAATGACCTGCCGAAAGAGGTAGTGGAACAGCTTGGCGCAACAACCAGCCGGCGCATAACCACCCGTGTTATGGCCTTAATTGAAAACAGCCGTGAAGGCATGCAGATGCAGATGGATGCTGCCACAGCCGGCGTGTATGAGCAGCTGCACACGTTTATGTACAACGCGGTTTACCTTGGAAGCAAAGCCAAAGAGGAAGAGCACAAGGTGGATAAACTTATTACAGAGCTTTATGAACACTACCTGCAGGATGCCAAACGCATGCCGGAATTTTATTGGGCAATTGCCGAGAGCGAAGGGGTACACCGCGCGGTGACAGACTACATTTCGGGAATGAGTGACGAATACGCCACCCGCCAGTTTGAAACTTTATTTGTGCCAAAGCGCTGGCAGCTTTTATAAAAAAAACAGCAAGGTGCAGTTTTGGTGTGCACCGGGGCAAAGTTTTACCGGGTACAACAGGCGGTAAACCTGCATTATTAAGCAAAAACTTTGCATGTGAACGCTAAAAAAACAGCGAAGCAAAACAGAAGTGAAGGGGGGGCAACCATGGCTATTTCGGCTACATATATTGAAGAGCTAAGCTTGCGCTCACCCATTGAGGAAATTGCAAAAAGCTATATGCAACTGCGCCCTGGCGGGCGTACGTATAAAGGCCTTTGCCCGTTCCACAATGAAAAAACCCCTTCCTTTACCATCTACCCGGACACCAATTCTTTTTATTGTTTTGGGTGTGGCGCAGCGGGTGACGTTATTGGGTTTGTGCGCAAAATAAACAACCTTGATTACATAGAAGCGGTGAAGTTTTTGGCTGCGCGCGCGGGTATGCCAATGCCGGATGAAGACGATGCAACAGGCCGCATGCGCACAAGGGTGCTGGCCATTAACAAAGAGGCGGCCCGCTTTTTTTACAGCCAGCTAAACACACCTGAAAACGCCCATGCCCGCGCATATTGGCGCGGGCGCGGCCTGGCAGATGCCACCATACGCCGTTTCGGGCTTGGCTATGCGCCGCAGGGCTTTTCCTCACTGCGTGACATTTTGCGCAGCAAAGGCTACAGCTATGATGAAATGCTTGCGGCAGGTGTGGTTAAGAAAAGCGCAAAAGGCATTGTTTACGACATGTTCCAAGCCAGGGTTATGGTGCCCATATTTGATTTGCGGGGTAACATTGTTGCCTTTGGGGGGCGCAACCTTGGAGATGAAAAGCCAAAATACCTCAACACACCGGAAACACTGGTTTACCACAAAAGCAGCCAAATATATGCATTAAATATGGCCAAGAAAAGTAAAAACCGCAGGTACCTGCTGTGTGAGGGGTATATGGACACCCTGGCTTTACACCAAGCGGGGTTTGACACAGCTGTGGCAGGCTGCGGCACCGCCTTAACCGCAGAACAAGTTAAGCTATTAAGTGAATATGCCGATGAAGTGGTGCTGTGCTACGACAATGATGAAGCGGGGCAGAAGGCCACCGTTAAAGCGGCAAACCTTTTTGCCAACACGGCTGTAAAAATTACCATTTTAAGCCTGCCGGGTGCCAAAGACCCAGATGAGTTTATTAAAAAAAACGGGGCAGAGGCGTTTGGCCTGTTGCTAAACGGCGCAAAAAACACAATTGAGTATGCACTGCAAAAGGAAAAAAGCAGGTTTGACCTGACTACAGAGGCAGGCAGGGTAGAATATCTAGCAGCGGGGGTTGCGGTGCTGGCGGGCAACCTTACACCAACACAGCGCGCTGTATATGCCGGCCGCCTGGCAGAGGAATGTGACGTGCCAAGAAATGCGGTGGAGCAACAGGTGGCAAGGGCCGCCGGCACAAAGGCGAAGCGGGCGGCGCGCCAAAAGGAAAAGAGCCTTTTGGAAGAAGGTGCGGCGGGCCGCATAAAACTGCCGTACGGCGCCAAGGCGAACGCACTTGGCCCCGCCTACGCAGAGCAGCAGCTTTTAGCGGCAGCTGTGCGCAGCAACGAACTTTTGCCTTTTATTTTGCAAAATGTAGGCGGCGCCGCATTTACAACGCCGGAGGTACAGCGTATTTTTGAAGCGGTGGAAGATTTGGCGAAAAACGGGCAGCCCGTAAGTGTGGCAACCCTTGCCCCAGTTTTAAAGCAGGAAGACACGGCTTTACTTGCGCGTATTTTGGCACAGAATTTTGAGGTTTGCGTGCAAGAGGGGGATGTGCTGCTTTATATAGATAAAATAAAACAAAGTAAAAAAACAACGGCGCAAAGGGCAGAGGGCACCCGTGAAGAGTTGAGCGGATACATAGATGCGCTAAAAGACAAAAAGAAATAGAGGGAATGTAAAATGGCAGACAAAAAAGCGGTGTTGAAAGAGCTTATTGAACTTGGCAAACGCAATTCGCGCCTTTCCACCAAAGAGATTAACGACGCATTGGAGGAGATCAACTTTGACGTTGAACAGGTTGACAAGCTGTATGAAACACTGGAGAGCCTGAGCATTGAAATTGTTGACGAGCTTGACCCAATAGACGACAACATGCCGTTGACAGAAAAAACTGTGGACCTTTTTGAAAGCTCACTATCCGCTGAAGGGGTTTCTGTTGACGACCCTGTTAAAATATACTTAAAAGAAATTGGCCGTGTGCCGCTGCTTACATCCGATGAAGAAATTGAACTTGCAATACGCATTGAGCAGGGTGATGAACGTGCAAAGCAGCGCCTGGCTGAGGCCAATTTGCGCTTGGTGGTTAGCATTGCAAAGCGCTATGTTGGCCGCGGTATGCAGTTTTTAGACTTAATACAAGAGGGCAACCTTGGCCTTATTAAAGCGGTGGAAAAATTTGACTATACCAAGGGCTTCAAATTTTCAACCTACGCCACCTGGTGGATACGCCAGGCCATAACCCGCGCCATTGCAGACCAAGCCAGAACAATACGTATACCTGTGCACATGGTAGAGACAATTAACAAGGTTAAAAAGGTAAGCAGCCAGCTTTTGCACCGCAACGGCCACGAGCCCACAGCAGACGAAATAGCGGAAGAGCTGGGCATGACGGTGGATAAAGTGCGTGAGATTATGCGGGTGGCGCAAGAACCCGTTTCCCTTGAGACGCCGATAGGCGAAGAGGAAGACAGCCATTTAGGAGATTTTATACCGGATGAAGATGCCCAGGTACCCTCTGAAGTTGCGTTTCACACGCTTTTGAAAGAGCAACTTTCCGGTGTGCTGCACACCCTCACCCCAAGA
>JAVBRS010000016.1:0-18817 GCA_031547715.1 Oscillospiraceae bacterium | reverse complement strand
GCAATACATGATTTAAATTTGTTTATTGAAAAAGGTGAGTTTGTGTTTGTGCTGGGGCCTTCCGGCGCTGGCAAAAGCACCTTTTTAAAACTTATGCTCCGCGAGGAAAAGGCAACCAAGGGCGAAGTGATTATCAACGGTTACGAACTTTCAAAAATACGTGAAAAAGACGTGCCTTATATGCGCCGCAGTTTGGGTGTGGTATTTCAAGACTTTCGCCTTATCTCCACAATGACAGCCTATGAAAACGTGGCTTTTGCAATGCGGGTTACCAACATACCTGAAAAAACCATTGTAACCCGTGTGCCGTATGTGCTTTCTCTTGTTGGGCTTGGCGAAAAGCTGCACAGCCTGCCGCACGAGCTTTCAGGCGGCGAACAGCAGAGGGTGTCTTTGGCGCGCGCCCTTGTGCATGCCCCGCCAATTATTATTGCAGACGAGCCCACCGGCAACATCGACCCGGGCCTTTCACTTGAGATTATGGAATTGCTAAGCGCCATAAACTCTATAGGTACAACGGTGGTGGTGGTTACCCATGAAGAGGATTTGGCGGTGCGTTTCAACAAGCGCATTATACGCATAAACAGCGGCCGCGTAGTGCAAGATAAGCTGCGCCCGGAAAAAGAGCTGCCGCAGAACGAAGAATATGCTAAAACTAACGCAGACGGTATTTACAATATAAACTGGGATGAACCCGGTGAAAGACCGGCGGCGTTTGAACACGCTGAAACCGGCGCAAAGCCCCGGCTGCAAAATGCAAATACGGCCGCCGGAAATGGACAGAGCGTGCCTGCCGTGGCCGGGCAAACTGCGGCAATTAACACCCAAAGCGGCACTGCGGCACCTGTGGCTGTAAAGCCAGCCGAAACAAATGGTGCTGTACCAGCTGTTTCAAATGGCGCTGTAAGCACGCCGCAACCACTGCCCGCCAATGGTGAAAGCAGCAGTGCGGTAGGTGCCCCATACAACACCGGCAATGCCGCACTTACCGCAGCACAAAAAGCGGCAGCAATAGCAGCAGCAATTAATTTTGCCACCCGAAGTGCAGAGGCGGACACCGCTGCAGCACCCACTGAGGGCAAAACTTTTTATACCGCCGGCGCAGCCGGAAAAGAAGAGGGGGTTTAACCGTGGGTGGTTCAGGTTATTCTTACCTTATTAAGCAAGGCCTGCACAATTTGCGGGCAAATAAACTCATGAGCTTTGCCTCAATTGGGGTGCTTTGTGCCTGTTTGCTAATAACCGGTGCGGCGGCGCTTTTGGGGGCAAACGTCAACAGCTTCGCAGATTATTTGGGCGCGCAAAATGAACTTGTTGTTTTTTTAGCCGATGATTTAAGCGATGAGGATATAACGCAGATTGAAAGTACAATTGCAGCCCACGGCAATATCGCAGGTTACGAATACATTTCAAAAGAGGAAGCATTAAAAGAAGAGATGGCGTACCTTGGCGAATATGGTGAGTTGCTTGCCGGTTACACAGGGGAAAACAACCCACTTCCTGCATCTTTCAGGGTTACGGTTGAAGACCTTGCCGCAATAACATCCACCGTTTCTTTTCTTGAGACGATAAGCGGTGTTTATTATGTTAAAACCACAACCGAACTTATAACGGTTTTGTTAAATATTAAAAAAGTGGTAAACTATGTTAGCTGGGGTATTGTTATCGCCCTTTCGGCGGTGTCGTTGGTGGTTATTTCAAATACAATCAGGTTAACGGTGTTTGCCCGCCGCAAAGAAATTAACATTATGAAGTTTGTGGGCGCCACAAACGGGTTTATTCGCCTGCCGTTCCTGGTAGAGGGGATAGCCATTGGTATTCTGGCGGCTGTTTTCTCGTTTGCCATACTGCTTTCAGGTTACTGGGCGGTGCTAACTTATTTTGCGCCCAACATTGGCGGCCTGTTTGCAGGTGCGGGCAGTGTTGTGCTGCCGGTGGAAAAGGTTGCTTTGCCGCTTGCAGGGGCATTTTTTGCAAGCGGGGTTGTGGTGGGTGGCCTTGGCAGCGCTGCCAGCATCCGCAAACATTTGCAGGTTTAGGGGGGTAAAAATGAAACCGAAAACCGTTCGAATTATTGCAGGTATTATGGCGGGCATTATGCTGCTTACTTTGTTGCTGCCGCTTTTTGTGTTTAAAGCGGAAACTGCGGAGGAAGAATATAACCGCCTGCAGCGCGAGCTCAACGCAATTCAAACCGAACTTTCAGAGATTAGAAGCAGCAAAACAAAGCAAACCGAAGTTGCAGAAGCGGCAAAAAAACAAGTTGCAATTATTGAAGCGCAGATAAGCGCACTGGCAAGGGCAATACAAGAGACAGAGGAAATGCTTGCCGAAAAAGAGGAGCAACTGGCGCTGAAGAAAACACAATTGTTTGAAACGGAAGAGCTGTTTAAGCAGCGGCTGCGGGCCATGTACATGATGCGCGGCACTTCGGCGCTGGCAACCCTGCTTAGTGTGGACAGCTTTTCAGAATACCTGACAGCCAACGAGACGTTGCGCCGGGTATCTGTGGCAGACACAGAGCTGTTGAAAAGAATTGAAGCGGAAAAACAAGAGATAGAAAAAGCGGAAGAAGAGATACTCGCAACACTTAAAGAGCTGGAAAAAGAACAGGCTGCAATGGAAGTGAAACGCAAAGAATATGCTGAAAAGCTGCAGGCGGCCAATGCCACAATCTCAAGCCTTGAGGCAGAGCGCCAGGCAACCCAGCAGGTGTACGACGCCACCTTCCAGCAATATTTGGCCGCAAAAGCCCAGGTTGAAAATGAATTCACAGGCTCTGACGGCGAATATGTAGGCGGCGAATGGATGTGGCCTGTGCCCGGTTATTATGGGCGTTCTTATGTATCTTCCCCTTACGGGTATCGCACGTGGGACAATGGTTACACAGAGTTTCATAACGGCATTGACATAGCCCGCGGGCCGCAGGGCTCAATACAAGGGGCGGCAATTGTTGCCTCTAACGCAGGTTATGTGCTGCGTGCAAAATACAATGCAGGCGGCTACGGTTACTATGTCATGATAGACCATGGCGGTGGGGTGTACTCTTTATACGGCCACTGTTCCAGTTACATAGTAAGTGTTGGGCAGTATGTTGCCCAAGGGCAAACAATTGCTTATGTCGGCTCTACCGGCCGCTCTACAGGGCCGCACCTTCATTTTGAAATACGCATGAATGGTTCTACCGTTAACCCGGCACCTTTACTGGGCATTGGTTAACAATTAAACCGGGCATGTGGCCCGGGTTAACCCCGCATAGGAGAATTTATGAAAAAACAAGTATCTTTAAGCCTTTTGCTCACCGTTGTTTTTATTGCAATGACCTTGACATTTTCAATAACCATGATAATTGCAATGAACATTTTTGACCGCACAGTCAGCTCTACTACCCAAAAAGCCCTGATGTACGAAAAAATTCAGGAAATTGACGCAGTTGTGCGCCAAAACTATTTAAACGACGTTCCGGCAGATTTGATAGATAAAATTTCCGCCGGGTATATTACAGGCATTCAAGACAGGTATTCGCGCTACTACACCGCAGAGCAGTACACGCAGGTGTTAAACCGTTTGTCCGGTAAAATTTTGGGTATTGGCGTTGACATTGTAAAGGAAACCACAACCGGATACGCCAAGGTTATCAGGGTTTACGCCGGCTCTCCCGCGGAGGAGGTTGGCATTGGAAAAGGCTGGCTTATTGTGGAGATTAACGGCCAGGAAACAAAAAGCCTTTCCACAGACACCATTACCAGCTACCTTCAGGGCGAGCTTGGCACACAGCTGGAGCTGCGTTTGCTAAACGGCTCTGAAGAGCAAACCATAACCATTATCCGCAAGGCGTTTGAGCTTACCGGCATTGAATATGAAATGCGCGGCGAAGTTGGCTATATACGTATTACCAGGGTAAACAAAAGCACGGCCGCCCAGTTTGACTACGCGGTGCAGCAGCTTATAGATGCAGGCGCCGGCAGCTTTGTTTTTGATGTGCGCAGCGTAACCAGCACAGACTTTGAAGAGGTTGCCCGCATGCTGGACGTGCTGTGCCCTGCAGGCACTTTGATGACAGCCCAGTATAAAGACGGCACTACAAAAGTGCTGTACACCTCAGGCCAAACCGAGGTTAACCTGCCCATGGTGTGTATAACCAACGGCACCACCGGTGCAGCAATGGAAGCTTTTTGCCAGGTGCTTAAAGATTACAACAAGGCCCGCACCGTTGGCACTGTAACGGCTGGCCGCGGCAGCATACAAACCACCTACCGCCTTAGCGACGGCAGCGCAATTGAAATTACAACGGCACTGCTTTTAACACCGAAGCGTGGCCTTTATGAAGGTGCCGGTGTAACACCGGACTACGAGGCGGCGCTTACAGCGGCGCAGGAAGCCGGCTTTTATGAAATGACAATGGACGAAGACCCGCAAATTCAACGTGCATTTGAAGTTGCCCAAGGCATGGTTAAGCCGGCAACAAGCTCTACCTCAGGCGGCAATGTGGGCCAAAGCACCGCCAGCAGCGAAGAAACCGATGACAGCACAGGTGAAGACACCAGTGAAGTTGAAGACAGCAGTACTGTAGAAGATGCTGTAGAAAATGAAGAATAGAAACAGTAAAAATTAGCAAAAAGCGCTGTGCCTTGTGGCACAGCGCTTTTTTAAGGTTTAAAACACCCGTTTTTAGCCTGTTTTAAAGTGGTTTAAATTAGCTTAAATATGTAATTATAAGGCTCAATTTTAAAGCCGCAGCGGTTAACTAACGGCGCCCGGCCCCTGCCTTGCAGCAAACAGTTGCAGTGTGGGCCCGTAACCATGCAGCACAGCTAAAATACTGCAACTTTGCGGCATGACATTTTTCAATAGCCGCTGCGCTCCATCTCTTCATCCTGCACCCACAAGGTGGGTACGTTATATGTGGCAAAAGTGCCGCTTTCGGTGCGCACTATAACATTCTCAATGCCGGCGTTAATTACCTGCCTTTTGCACATTGAGCAACTGTTGGCCTCTGCCACCAGCGCACCGGTATCCGTTTCTCTGCCGCACAAGTACATGGTTGCACCCAGCATTTCGGCACGGCTGGCACTTATAATCGCGTTTGCCTCTGCGTGCACACTTCGGCACAGCTCGTACCGCTCACCCCTTGGCACACCGGCCTTTTCCCGCAGGCAATAGCCAAGGTCGGTGCAGTTTTTGCGGCCGCGCGGCGCACCATTGTAACCGGTTGCAATAACCACATCATTCTTCACAATAATAGCGCCAAACTGCCTTCGCAGGCAGGTGCTGCGGCGTGAAACCATGTCTGCAATATCCAAATAATAATTGGGTTTGTCACTGCGCATAGGTGGCCCCCTTCCAAATTATGTTTTAATTGTAAAGTATAATGTGTAAAAAGGCAATTGTTGCAAAAATGCTTTTGTAAAACAGCTGCTTTTATTGCGCAGTTAAAATATTTATAAACGCCTGTACGGCAATAAAGTGTTTTGCCGTGCACAGTTGGCGCTGCGGCCATTGTTGTTGAATATGCTTTTGTGTTATACTTTTTTCAATAAGTTTGCGCATAGCGCTGAAAGGTTGCAACAGATGGAACAACTGCCAATAACAACGGAAAACGCCCTTATTGCGGCGGCTTGGAAAGGTGCTGCAAACGCATATATTCCATACTCGCATTTCCCGGTGGGGGCCGCTGTGCTCGGTGAAGACGGCAATATTTACACAGGCTGCAACGTGGAAAATATCTCCTTCGGCCTTACCAACTGTGCAGAGCGCACGGCCATTTTTACAATGGTAGCCGCAGGTTGCAAAAAATTTACAGCTATTGCGGTTACCGTAAACACCCCTAAAATTACACCGCCGTGCGGCGCTTGCCGCCAGGTTATTGCTGAAATGGCCACAGGCGGCGATGTGCCGGTTATTTTAACCAACGGTGAAACCGTCATTCGCGAGACGGTAAACAGCATGCTGCCATATGCCTACTTTACGCTGGAAACCAATGGCTAAGCAACGCCCGCTTACAGAGGTAAGCTATATTAAAGACTTATGTTCGCGCTACGGTTTCAACCTTTCAAAGGGCTTCGGGCAGAACTTTCTTATAAACCCGGGCATCTGCCCAAAAATGGCAGATGCTGCAGGGCTTTGTAAAAATTGGGGGGCGCTGGAAATTGGCCCGGGCATCGGCGTTTTAACAAGGGAACTTTCCGCCGCTGCGGGCAAGGTTGTCTCGGTTGAGCTGGACACAAGGCTTTTCCCCCTGCTTAGTGAAACACTGGAAGAGCAAAAAAACGTGACGCTGGTTGAAGGCGATGCCTTAAAAATTGACATAGCGGAAATTTTGGAAAAAGAGTTTGCCGGTATGCCGGTGGCCCTTTGTGCCAACCTGCCTTATTATATTACCAGCCCAATTATTGCCCGCCTGCTAGAAAGCCGCCTGTCGCTTGAAACAATTGTTGTAATGGTGCAAAAAGAATTTGCACAGCGCATTACCGCCGAAGAGGGCACGCGCCTTTGCGGCGCAATTACTTTAATGGTGCACTATTACGCCAAAGCTGAAAAACTGTTCGACGTTCAACCGGGTTCATTTTTCCCACCGCCAAAAGTGACCTCCAGTGTGGTGCGCTTGACGCCACATGCGGCGCCGCCGGTGCAACCGGAAAGTGAAAAAGCGCTTTTTGCATTAATAAAAGCGGCATTTAGCATGCGGCGTAAAACCGCTGCCAATGCCATAAGTGCAGGGCTGGGCATGCCAAAAGGGCAGGTGGAAGCTGCACTTTTAGCGGTGGGCCGCCCTGATAAAACCCGCCCGGAGGAATTGACGCTGAAAGACTATGCGGCGCTTACACACCTGTTAAAAAATTAGGCAATTTCAACCGTGCCCATATTTTAACATTCAAGTGCCTTTTATGCGGGCGCCAAAGGGCGGAATGTTTACCCAAAAGTGAAACGCACGCAAGGGCTACAGTTTAGGCCTGCGGGAATGTTTTTATTGCTGAAGCTGGCACAGCGGGTTAAATGCAATAAACACTTTTGCATTTGCCGGCATAAAGTTTATAAAAAAACTGCACAAAATGATTAGAGAGCGAAAGGCTTGCCTTAGCTAAAAAATAGAAAAAGCGGCATTTGTTAAAAGCCTATTGCAAGAACACATTTTTGCAGGTAAACTTTAAGTGTACTATTTTTGCAAAAGAATAGGGGGCGCTTTGAGTGAGACAACAAAACGCAGGTAATGCAAGGCACGCTGAGCAAAAAACAGCGGCGCTTTTTTCTTTTGGGCCCGGTAATACAGTTAAGCTGCATTGCGGCAAGCCTTTTGGCGCCCATAAAAACAGCACCGCCTTAAAAACAGGGGAAAGCTGCCGAATAATGTAAAAAATAGCGCCGTGGTGTAAGTGCACCACGGCGCACTTATTTTTAAAGGAAGTGTAAACATGAAAAAAGTTGCAATTGTAATGGGTAGCGACAGTGACCTGCCGGTGGTGGAAAAGGCCTTTACAACCCTTAAAAGCATGGGCATAGAGTTTGAGGCCAGGGTGCTTTCGGCGCACCGTACCCCTGCCGCCGCCGCTGAGTTTGCGGCCGGGGCCAGGGCAAATGGTGTCGGCGTATTTATTGCGGCGGCGGGTAAAGCTGCACACCTTGCCGGGGCAATTGCGGCAAACACCACACTGCCGGTTATAGGTATACCAATTAAAAGCTCCACACTGGATGGGCTGGACGCCCTACTTTCAACGGTGCAGATGCCAAGCGGCATACCTGTTGCCACCGTGGCCATTGACGGGGCTGAAAATGCAGCGCTGCTTGCAGCCCAAATGCTTGCCATTGAGGAGCCGGAACTTGCAAATAAGCTAACTGCCCTGCGCGGCGATATGGAAAAAGCCATAGCCGCCAAAAATGAAAAACTGCAAAGCTCCCTTTTGGGGTAAAGCGAATTAACGGTGAAATTAAAACCTGAAAGGACAACTTATGAGCAGAACAATACATGAAGAGTGCGGTGTTTTTGGCATTTACAATTTAAAAGGCGGCGAGAGCGTTGAAGGGGATATCTTCACGGCGCTGTTTGCCCTGCAGCACCGCGGGCAAGAGAGTTGTGGAATAGCTTTAAATGACGAAGGCGTTATAAGCGGCTATAAAGATATTGGTTTGGTTGGTGAAGTTTTCACACCGGAGGCTTTTAAGAAATTGGGCAAAGGGCAAATTGGGGTTGGGCATGTGCGCTATGGTGTACAGGGTACAATTTCGCAAAGCAATGCCCAGCCGTTGGTGGTTAGCCACAGAAAAGGCCGTATGGCGGTTTGCTTAAACGGGGCACTTACCAACGCCCCTGCCCAGCGCGCCGCACTTGAAGAAGAGGGTGCCCTTTTCCACAGCAGCACAGACACAGAGGTTATTGCCTACCAAATTACCAAAGAGCGTGTAAAAGCCGCCAGCACAGAAGAAGCTATTACAGCCGCCATGGAGAAGATGGTAGGCGCTTATTCGCTGGTTATAATGACAGCGCAAAAGCTTATTGCTGTACGTGACCCCCACGGGTTTCGCCCGCTTTGCATGGGCAAAAAAGGCGACAGTGTCATATTCGCCTCTGAAACTTGCGCCCTTGCCGCAATAGGTGCAACCTTTGAGCGCGACATTGAGCCGGGTGAAGTTGTTGTGGTGGACAAGGCGGGTGTGCACAGCATTGCCACCCACTGCGGCAAAGTACAGCGCCACCTTTGCATTTTTGAATATATTTACCTGGCCCGCCCGGATTCCGACATTGACGGAACAAACGTGCATGTTGCACGCCACCGCGCAGGCGCAATGGTTGCGCAGCAAGCCCCGGTTGAAGCAGATATGGTTATCGGAGTACCGGATTCCGGCATGGATGCCGCCATGGGTTATGCAGATGCAAGCGGAATACCGTTTGGTGTTGGCCTTGTTAAAAACCGCTATGTAGCCCGCACCTTTATTGCCCCAACCCAAACCAAAAGGGAAAGGGATGTCAATATAAAGTTAAACGCCCTGCCTGCAACCCTTGCGGGCAAGCGTGTTGTCCTTGTAGATGATTCCATAGTTCGCGGTACAACCAGCGCAAGGCTTGTGCGCCAACTGCGAGACGCAGGTGCAAAGGAAGTGCATGTGCGTGTGGGCGCACCGCCGTTTTTAAACCCCTGCTATCTGGGCACAGACATCAGCTCGAAGGAAAACCTTATTGCCTGCAAATATACAGTAGATGAAATTTGCAAAAAAATCGGGGCGGATTCACTGGCCTTCCTATCTATAGACAGTGTTGAGAAAATAGCCCCTGAAAAAGGTGCAGGCTTTTGCACCGCATGCTTCAGCGGCAGCTACCCGGTGCCGGTACCGCAAGAGCCGCAGCTTGTTAAGTACGACCAAAAACTGGCCGCTGCAAAGCAGTAAACGGCGGCTTAATGCCACAGCGGCATAACCGCCGCAGTTGCAGTTATACCCACGGCAAGCAGAATTTTAAAAGTAAATTTTTAAAAACCGTTTGAAAGGAATGTACCATGGAAAAAAGCTACAGTGAAAGTTACAAAGCTGCCGGCGTTGATATTACTGCAGGGTACGAGGCGGTGGAGCTGATGAAAAAGCACATTGCCAAAACCGTAACACCGGGTGTTTTTAGTGGTGTTGGCGGGTTTGGCGGTGCTTTTGAAGTACCTGCAGGCTACAAAAAACCGGTGCTGGTAAGCGGCACAGACGGGGTTGGAACAAAACTGAAACTTGCCTTTTTGCAAAATAGGCACAACACAGTTGGCATTGACTGTGTTGCTATGTGCGTGAACGACATTATTTGTTGCGGTGCAAAGCCGCTTTTCTTCCTTGATTACATTGCAACCGGCAAAAACATACCCGCCCGCATTGAGCAGATTGTTGCCGGTGTGGCACAGGGGTGCGTGCAGGCGGGGGCTGCCCTTGTGGGCGGCGAAACGGCAGAGATGCCGGGGTTTTACAGTGAAGATGAATACGATTTAGCAGGTTTTGCCGTGGGCATTGTGGAAAAGAGTAAAATGTTGCACCCAGGCCTTGTGCAAGAGGGTGACACACTCATTGCCCTGCCAAGCAGCGGCGTGCATTCAAACGGGTTCTCTTTAATTCGCAAGGCTTTTGGCGAGGCCCCTGAAACCCTTTGCAGAAATGAAGCGACACTTGGTTGCACCTTGGGTGAAGCGCTGCTGACCCCCACAAAAATTTATGTAAAACCGGTGCTGGCCCTGCTTGAAACAGCAGAGGTACACGGCATTTCACATATTACCGGCGGCGGTTTATTTGAAAATATACCCCGTATGCTGCCAAAGGGCACCGTTGCCAAAATTGAAAAGGCTGCACTAAAAACGCCACCAATTTTTGCCCTTATACAGGCCGCCGGCAACATACCGGAGCGCGACATGTACAACACCTACAATATGGGTGTTGGCATGTGTGTGGCGGTAGCTGAAAAAGATGCTGAAAAAGCTTTGGCAACCCTTGCGGCTGAAGGCGAGGCGGCTTACATAATAGGCAGTGTACAGCCCGGCAGCGGCGGGGTAGAGCTATGGTGAAGATAGCCGTACTGGTTTCCGGCGGGGGTACTAACCTTGGGGCCCTGCTGAATGCTGAAAAGGCAGGCCAGGTTAAAAGCGGTAAAATTTCACTTGTTGTATCCAGCAGGGCGGGGGTATACGCCCTGGAACGTGCGGCGGCGGCAGGGGTAAAAACAGTTGTGCTGCCACGCAAAGATTATTCGGACAATGCTGCATACACAGCTGCTATGCTGGCCCTTTTGCAAAAAGAGGGTATTGAGTTTGTAGTTTTAGCAGGGTTTTTGGCCATTTTAGGGCCGGAAATTTGCGCCAGATATGAAAACCGCATTATAAATGTACACCCAAGCCTTATACCGGCATTTTGCGGGCCGGGGTTTTATGGGCTTAAAGTGCATAAAGCAGCACTGGAGGCCGGCGTTAAAGTTAGCGGTGCCACAGTGCATTATGTTAATGAAATACCCGACGGCGGTAAAATAATAATGCAAAAAGCCGTTGAAGTTAAAGATGCAGACACACCTGAAACCCTGCAGCAGAGAATTCTGGAAGAAGCCGAGTGGGTGCTGCTGCCAAAAGCGGTGGAGGCATGTTGCAGTGCCCTGTTGAAATAGGCTTTTATTAGCAAAATACAGCGGCTTTAGTGGGCTAATATTACACAAATTACATTTTTGCGTGTAGGTAAGGTACGTTAAAAATGCACACTGCAAAGCTGTTTTACGGCAGCATTAATTAAAATAACAAAAGGGCGGCAAGCATGGAACTTATTAAAATAGACCAAATTTTACAAGCAAACACTTACCCCGGCCGGGGCATTGTGCTGGGGCGCAGTGCCTGCGGCAACTTTGGCGTTTTAGCCTATTTTATAATGGGGCGCAGCGCCAACAGCCGCAACCGCATTTTTGTAAAAACAGCCGGCGGTATTGCCACCAAAGCCTTTGATGAAACTAAAGTGGAAGACCCGAGCCTTATAATTTACCCGCCGGTTGTTGCCGCAGGCGGCAGTGTAATTGTAACCAACGGCGACCAAACGCTTACAATTGCAAGCGCCATTGAAAACGGCGGAAATTTTTACACTGCGCTGCAAACCAGAACTTTTGAGCCGGATGCGCCGAATTACACCCCGCGCATAAGCGGCATTTTAAATTTTGGGGGCGCTTTTTCGTATAAGCTTTCCATTTTAAAAAGCGCAAACGGTGCAAGCAGCACACTGCGCCAGTTTTTTGAATATGAAGCACCTGTAGCTGGCAAGGGCCATTTTATACACACCTACAGCCATGAAGCCGACCCGCTGCCCAGCTTTGCCGGTGAGCCGAAAGAGGTTGAAATAAACGGCGGCATAGAGGAATTTGCCGAAGATATTTGGCAGGCACTTAATGAGGAAAACAAAATAAGCCTTTTTGTACAGTTTCAAAACATTGAAACAGGCGAGACAAAAAGCGTTATAAAAAATAAAAACCGGTAAGGGGGCATTAAAAATGAAAGAGCTTGTGCTGAAATACGGCTGCAACCCAAACCAGGCTGCCGCCAGTATCTCTGTAACAGAGGGTGAACTGCCGATAACTGTGCTCAACGGGCGCCCTGGCTACATTAACTTTCTTGATGCGCTAAACAGCTGGCAGCTGGTAAAAGAGCTGAAAGAGGCCACCGGCCTTGCGGCGGCTGCATCTTTTAAACATGTAAGCCCTGCGGGTGCAGCGGTTGGCCTGCCGCTAAGCGGTGTTGAAAGGCAAATGTTTTTCATACCTGAAGCCGTGCAGCTCTCACCGCTTGCAGCGGCATATTCCAAGGCCAGAGGTGCAGACAGAATGTCCTCTTACGGGGACTGGGTGGCACTGTCAGACGAGTGTGACGAAGCCACTGCACGCCTTATAAAACCGGAGGTATCTGACGGGGTTATTGCCCCGGGTTACACACCCGCAGCCCTTGAAATTTTAAAGGCCAAGCGGGGCGGCGGCTACAATATTGTTCAAATAAACGCTG
This sequence comes from Oscillospiraceae bacterium, assembly GCA_031547715.1. Classification (GTDB taxonomy): domain Bacteria; phylum Bacillota; class Clostridia; order Oscillospirales; family Ruminococcaceae; genus JAVBRS01. The sequence continues at coordinate 6,335 of JAVBRS010000016.1, read as the reverse complement.
CTTACACCCCAAAAGAAGAAGAGAAAAAAGAGGTTTTTGGCATTACATTCACCCAAAGCCGCAACAACATAAAGCTGGGCGAAGGGCTGCTGCAAAACCTTGTTACAGACAATAAAACTTTGCCGGAAAGTGCAAAACGCGACCTTATAATTGCACTCATAACCTTGAAATACACACAGTCAAACTCGGTTTGCTATGTTGAAAACGGCATGGCAATAGGCATTGGTGCAGGGCAGCAAAGCCGTGTGCACTGCACCCGCCTTGCAGGCGACAAAGCTGACAATTACCACCTGCGCCAACATGAAAAGGTACTTACCCTACCTTTTGTAAAAGGCATTGCCCGCCCTGACAGAGATAATACAATTGATATTTACATTTCAAAAAACAGCGAAGATGTGCTGGCGGAAGGTGTTTGGCAGCAATTTTTTGAAACAAAACCCGCACCGCTGACAGAGCAAGAGAAAACAGCTTTTCTAGCCGGTTTTAAAGGGGTGGCGCTTGGCAGCGATGCATTCTTCCCCTTCGGGGATAACATTGAGCGCGCTGCAAAAAGCGGTGTTAGCTTTGTAGCACAGGCCGGCGGCAGCGTTAGAGATGACAACGTGATTGAAGTATGTAATAAATACGGTATTGCAATGGCCTTTACAGGTGTACGGCTGTTCCACCATTAAGGGGTGTATATGTTAAAAAATATAAGCCTTGGCAAAAATGCATACCTGCTTGCCCTGCCGCTACCTGCACTGTTTTTTTACGGTTACGTGCTTCACCGGTGCGGGGCAAGTGTGTTTGGGGCGGGTGTTTTTGCCATTGCTTTTATTTTTTTATTGCTGCTGCCCGGGCGCTTTTTTACAGCTTTTTTACGGCTGCCGGCGGCCGGGCAGGGTGTGGCAAGTGTTGTTTTGGGCTGTGCTTTTTTTGCGGTTTGCACTGCCTGTGCCGCTGCCACCGGCTGGCATAAATTAACGCTGCTTGTGCCGCTTTTATTCGGCTTATTAGGTGCGGCGGCATGGTGGCGGCAAAGTTTTGTGGCGCCTTTACAAACAACCGGCATGTGGCAAAGCCAAAGCAGTGTGCCATACCTGCCGCTTTTGCGGTTGTGCGCGTTTTTCCTGGTAGTTTTCAGTTTTTCAATGGTAAGTTATGCACACCCAAGCGCATTTGGGGCCATCATTCCCGTGCAGGATTTTTACCATAACCTTGGGCTTGCCGCTTCATTTTTAAAAAGCTTCCCCCCGCAAAACCTGCACCTGGCAGGCGACATAATGCGCTACCACTACGCAACTGAACTTGTAGCGGCGGGCTTTGCCATGGCAACCGGCCTGCCGCTGTATGATATTTTACAGTTTTATTTTACCCCTGCGGTGCTTTTGTTGGTGGTTGTGTGCCTGTGGCAATGCGGTGTGGTGCTTTTTAAAAGCAATGCACAGCGCTGGTTCTTCATTTTTTGTATCTTCTTTTCCGGGTGCGCGGGCATGCACAAGGTTTGGCAGCGGGGCAGCAGCCCATTTTTAAACAGTTTTGCCGGGCAGCTGCTAACAAACCTAAACTCTGTTGCTAATACAGTGTTGTTTTTAACCGCCTTTACCACCCTTGCGGCATTGGCCGTGCAAGGGGCGCAAAACGCCGCTGCCACGCCGGCGCGCCCCAAATTGCAGGGTGGTGCAAATACCGTTGGCCTTACTTTTTGTGCCGCTGTGGCGTATGCCCTTTTAATGTTTACCAAAGCGCCGGTTGCGGCAATTGTGGCGGTGGCGGTGGTGCTTGCTTTATTGCTTTTCGCATTGCAAGGGCAGGCGGCAGCATTGCCACTTGCCACTTGTGTAAGCGCACTTTTTGCTTTTGGGGTGCTTTTTTTTGCATCCTCTGCCGGGGCGGCAGTCGTGTTTAACCCGGCAGCCACCCTTTACAGGGGGTACTTTACAAACATTCTTGCCGCTTTAAACGGCACAAAAGTTTACCCGTTTATGCTGCCGGTTTTAACACTGGCACATGCGTTATTAACCGCCCCATTATTAACATTTTTGTTTTTGTGCAGCCTGCCTTTTGCCTTAAAAAACTTTTTTCGCCTTTCTTTTGCGGTGTATTTTGCATACGCTGCTGCCATTGGCGGCATGGCTGCTTTCTTCATGTTTGAGCACGCTGCATTCAGCCAGGTGTACTTTTTATATTGCAGCCTTTACTTTTTGGCAGCAGTTGCGGCAATAAACCTTCCGCAGGTGGCGGCCGGCCTGCAAAAACTTGCAAAGCCTTTGCGTGCGGTGGCCGTGGCAACAGTTGCTGTTTTGCTGTTGGCGGGCAGTTTTTCCGCCGCCTGCGGGTATGCACAGGTGGTACAAAAAGGTGTTAGCTTACTGGTAAACCCGGGTGCTGCCATAGAAGCGGAGCAAAACCGAACCCCCCTTACCGCAGCAGAGGAAGAGGCGATGGAATGGCTTTGCCAAAACAGCCCTGAGGATGCCGTTTTTGCCACCAACCGCATACATTCCGGCCGTGCAGAGGAAGGGTATTCGTTTGTTTATTCCGCCCTGGCCAGGCGCGCCGCATTTGCAGAGGCCGTTAAAACCGGCGTGTGCAACAACGGCTTACCGGAAGAAGAGATTAACCGCCGCATTGCCACAGTTAATTTTTTATTTGGCGGGGCCACTGCGAGGGAGATAAAAACCACATGCCTGCAAGAGGGCATATCTTACTTAGTGTTTGCACACGGCGCGGCAGGGGCATGGGTAATGCCCGCCGGCCTGCCGGTGGTGTTTACAAATACAGACGTAACCATTTATTACACAGGGGGTTGAAGATGAAAGTTTTGGTGGTTGGCGCCGGCGGGCGTGAGCATGCAATGCTGCAGATACTGCACGCCCAAAACCCGGAGCTGGAGCTGTTTGCCTGGCCCGGCAACGGCGGCATGGAAGAGCTTGCAGTTTGTGCCGGTAAAAAAACAACAGAAATTGAAGAGATGGTGGCCTTTGCAAAAGAAAATGGCATAGGCTTTGCAATTATAGCCCCCGACGACCCACTGGTGCAGGGCGCTTTTGGTGCTTTTGAACAGGCGGGAATACCGGCGTTTGGCCCAACTGCCGCTGCTGCCCGTATTGAGGGCAGCAAAGTTTTTGCAAAAAACTTGATGAAAAAATACGGTATACCAACGGCGGGGTATGAGGTTTTTACAAACCCTGCCGACGCACTTGAATATATTACTGCACAAAATACCTACCCGGCCGTAATTAAAGCAGACGGCCTGGCCCTTGGCAAAGGCGTAGTGCTTGCAGAAAATGAGGCTGAGGCAAGGGAAGCCCTGCATACAATTATGGAAGAAAAAGCCTTCGGTGAAAGTGGGAATATGGTTGTGGTTGAAGAATTTTTAACCGGGCCGGAAGTTTCCGTGCTGGCGTTTACAGACGGCGATACTATTTTACCGCTGCCGGGCGCAATGGACCACAAACGTGCGCTGGATAAAGATGAAGGCCCCAACACCGGGGGCATGGGCACTATTGCGCCAAGCCCTTTTTACACCGAAGAAATTGCAGATATTTGCGAAAAGACTATTTTTAAACCCACCATAGCCGCCATGAAGGCGGAGGGGTGCCCTTTTATAGGCTGCTTGTTCTTCGGGCTTATGTTAACGCCAAATGGCCCAAAAGTTATTGAATATAACTGCCGCTTCGGCGACCCTGAAACCCAGGTTGTTCTGCCGCTTTTAAAAACAAGCTTTTTTGCAGCGGTGCAGGCGGCGGCGGCCGGCACCTTACATGAAATAGACCTTGAAGTGCACCCAGGTGCTGCAGCCTGCGTTGTGCTGGCAAGCGGCGGTTACCCGGGGAAGTACGAAACGGGAAAAGAAATAACGGGAATAGAAAGGGCAAAAGCCCTTGGTGCCACCGTTTATGAGGCGGGAACAAGAAACGTAAACGGCAAAAAGTACACCGCCGGCGGCAGGGTTTTAGGGGTTGGGGCAACCGGGCATACCCTAGAAAAAGCTATTGCCAACGCCTACACCGCCGCAAATGAAATAAGTTTTGAGGGCAAGCATTACCGAACCGACATTGGCCAAACGGCCTTAAACGCAAAGAAAGGGATGTGAATATGGTAAAAAGAATTTACGCAGAGAAGAAACCCCCTTATGCAGAGGAAGCAGCTTTTACAAAGCGTGAAGTAGCCCCGCTGCTGGCACCCGGCGCAATTAAAACGCTGCGTGTATTAACCAGATACGACATAGAAGGAGCCAGCGAAGAGGACATTGAAAAATGTATTTACACTGTGTTTGCACAGCCACGGCTGGATGATGTTTTTTTTACACTGCCCGAAGGGGGACACACCTTTGCAGTTGAGGCGCTGCCCGGCCAATATGATGTGAGGGCCGACGGTGCAGAGCTAGCGTTGCAAGCGGCGCTTGGCGGTGAAAAACCAACAGTTAAAACCGCAAAAATTTACATTGTTGAAGGAACACTTGCGAAAGAAGATATTGCCGCAATACAAAAATATATTATTAACCCCGTAGAATGCCGCCTTTGCCCCCTTGAAGAGTACACCACCCTGCAGGACAGTTATGCTGAGGCTTCAAAGGAAGAAAAGCTTTTCGGCTTTACAAGCCTTGACGCTGAAGGCCTTGCAGCAGTTAGCGCAAAGCTGGGCCTTGCCATGGATGCAGGTGACATTGCTTTTTGCCAAGCCTATTTTAAAAGTGAAGGGCGCGAGCCGACCCTTGCAGAGATAAGGGTTATAGACACCTACTGGAGCGACCACTGCCGCCACACCACCTTTAACACACACCTTACAAACATTGAAATTGAAGACGGCCTTGTTAAAGCGGCGTTTGAGCGCTACCTGGCGGTGAAAGAGGAAGTTTACCCCGGCCAAAGCCGCCCGGTAACCCTTATGGATATTGCCACAATGGGTGGCAAATATTTAAAGGCGAAAGGCATATTAAAAAACCTGGACGAATCTGATGAAATAAACGCCTGCAGTGTAAAATTAAAGGTGGATGTTGGCGGTGTGGAAGAGGACTGGCTACTCATGTTCAAAAATGAAACCCACAACCACCCCACAGAAATGGAACCCTTTGGCGGGGCCTCTACCTGCGTTGGCGGCGCCATACGTGACCCGCTTTCCGGCCGCTCTTATGTGTACCAGGCAATGCGTGTAACCGGGGCGGGCAACCCTTTAACCCCAATTACCGAAACATTACCGGGCAAATTGGCACAGCGCAAAATTGCACAAACAGCCACCAACGGCAACTCCTCTTACGGGGGGCAGGTTGGCCTTGCCACCGGCCTTGTACAGGAAATTTACCACCCGGGCTATGTTGCGAAACGCATGGAGCTGGGCGCTTTAATTGCGGCAGCGCCACAAAAAAATGTTGTGCGAGAAACACCGGCCCCCGGCGATGTAGTTGTGCTTTTAGGTGGGCGCACAGGGCGCGACGGCCTTGGTGGGGCCACGGGCTCATCAAAAAGCCAGGGGGCAGACAGCCTTGCGACGAGAGGCGCAGAAGTACAAAAAGGCAACCCTATGGAAGGGCGCAGAATGCAGCGTCTTTTCCGCAACCCGGCGGCAAGCAGGCTAATTAAAAAATGTAACGACTTTGGCGCAGGCGGTGTTTCGGTGGCCATTGGCGAGCTGGCGGACGGCCTTTCAATAAACCTTGAAGCGGTGCCTACAAAATACCCCGGCCTTTCAGGCACAGAGATAGCAATTAGCGAAAGCCAGGAGCGCATGGCAGTAGTGCTGGCGGCGGCTGATGTGGAAGCCTTTACAAAACTTGCAGACGAGGAAAACCTTGAAGCCACTGTGGTTGCCACCGTTACTGAAGAAAAGCGTATGGTAATGCACTGGCAAGGTGAAGAACTGGTTAACCTTAGCCGTGAATTTTTAAACACAAACGGCGCCAAAAAAGAGGCAGCCGCAAAGGTACTGCCGCTGCCGGCCCCGGCAATAACCCGCCCTGGCACCGCATTTGAAGAAAAGATGAAGGCCCTTTTGAGCGATTTAAACATAACAGGCCAAATTGGCCTTGCCGGCCGGTTTGATGCAACCGTTGGCGCAGCTGCAGTGCTTTACCCGCTGGGTGGCAAATACCTGCGCACCCCCATACAGGCGATGGCTGCAAAACTGCCCGTACTTTTTGCAGACACCACCACTGTTTCCGGCATGGCTTTTGGTTACAACCCGGAATTGATGAGTGAAAACACCTACACCGGTGCCTACCTTGCTGTAGTTGAAAGTGTTGCGAAAATGGTGGCAACCGGTTTTAAAAGAAAAAGTATGTATCTGAGCTTCCAAGAATATTTTGAGCGGCTGGACTATGTGGCGGAGCGCTGGGGCAAACCTTTTTCCGCACT
>JAVBRS010000018.1:0-3689 GCA_031547715.1 Oscillospiraceae bacterium | reverse complement strand
GAACTTGGCCATATTCCGGAAGTGCTGCCGCAAAACCTGCTTACAAAATACCGCCTTTTGGGTAAAGATGCCGCCGTGCGGGCGCTGCACCTGCCCAAAAACATGGGGGAAGTTGAAGAGGCCCGCCGCCGTTTAATTTTTGAAGAATTGCTTATTTTACAGCTGGGCCTTTTGGGCCTTAAGGGAAGAGAACGCACGCCCACGGCAGTACAGGTAAAAAATGTAGACCTTGCCCCCTTTTTTGCCTCACTGCCGTTTACACCCACCGGGGCACAGCAAAACGCCATTGCACAAATTGTAAGCGACATGGCAGGCCCGTTGCCGATGAACCGCCTTTTGCAAGGAGATGTTGGCAGCGGTAAAACCCTTGTTGGCGCAGCTGCAATGTTTGCAGCCGCAAAAAGCGGTTACCAAAGTGCACTTATGGCCCCCACCGAGCTGCTTTGCGCCCAGCACGCCGAAACGCTGCAAACAATGCTTGCACCCTTTGGCATTACGGTGGCGCTTTTAACCGGCAGCGTTAAAGGTGCTGCACGCAAAGCCACCACCCGCGCAATTGCAAACGGCAGCGCACAGGTGGTGGTGGGCACCCATGCGCTTATAAGTACCGGGGTGGAATTTATGCGCCTTGGCCTTGCCATAACAGACGAGCAACACCGTTTTGGTGTGCGCCAGCGTGGCCTTTTTGCACAAAAAGGCCACGCACCGCACATGCTTGTTATGAGCGCCACACCCATTCCCCGCACACTTGCACTGTTAATTTTTGGCGACCTTGACATTTCCGTTTTAAATGAAATGCCAAAAGGCCGCAAGCCAATAAAAACTTACCGTATTACAAGCGACATACGCCCGCGTATGTTTGGCTTTATTGCACAGCATGTGCAGGCCGGGCGCCAGGCGTATATTGTTTGCCCGGTTATTGAAGAGGGCAAACTTGAAGTTAGCGCCGTTACCACCTACTACGAAGAAATTGCAAAGCCCCTTTTGCCAACTGCAAAGGTTGGCCTTTTGCACGGGCGCTTAAAAGCAGTGGAAAAAGCAGAGCTTATGGCGGCTTTTTACGCAGGTGAAATTGACGTATTGTGCTCCACCACCGTTATTGAAGTGGGTGTGGATGTGCCAAACGCCACCATAATGGCCATTGAAAACGCAGAGCACTTTGGCCTTTCCGCCCTGCACCAGCTGCGTGGCCGCGTGGGAAGGGGGGCCGAGGAATCCTTTTGCATTCTTATAAGCGATGCCGAAACTGATACCGCCACAGCCCGCTTAAACGCCCTTTGCAAAAGCCAAGATGGGTTTGAGCTGGCAAAAAAGGACCTTGAGGCCCGCGGCCCCGGCGACTTTTTCGGCAACCGGCAACACGGCCTGCCCACACTGCATATTGCAGACCTTGCAACAGATACCGCCACACTGGACGCCGCAAGAGAGGAAGCAAAGGCACTGCTTGAACAAAACCCCACCCTGGCAGGCGATGGCTTAACTGAACTGCGAAACGCCGTAGATACACTTTTTGAAGGCGAGCGCAAAGGTACGCTAAACTGAACATTTTGCCTTTTGCACTTCTATTTAATTGGCGCATATTGGCTTACAGCATAAGGTTTTTAAGTATGTGTAAACTGCACTGAATTAAAAATACCTGCCTGCACATTTTGTTTTTAAAAATTAAAGGCGCTTTACCACCGCTTTTACAGAACGGTAAATTTTATAGTAAACAGTAAAAAGCCGCAGCTTTAAGTTGCGGCTTTTAAACTTTGCTGCCGTTGTAACAAAAAAATGCAGTGCCGCAAAAACACCGCAATTTTCAGCTACTGCAACGCCACCGGTGTTTTATACACAATGGCAGCTTTTGTACCCACGGCCATATCTTTATGAAAAGTGCCGCAAAACCAGGTTTTATATGTAATTTTTTTCTCAATCTCGTCAAAAAAACGGCCCAGGCGGTTTGTTTCAAGCCTGTCCTGGTCAATAAACAGCGCCAGGCTTGCCGTGGGTTCATGGGTCAACACGTAGTCAACCTGCCAATTATTTTTCCCAAGGTTTGCCTCGGCGTTGTCCATTTCATCTGCTGTGGGCATCTCGCTTCGCCACCAGTTTACGCCTTCAGTGCGCTCGTGTTTGTCAAGGCTTTCGCCGCCGCCGAAAAGAAAAAGGCGCAGCCCGTCAATTTCGCAAACTTCACCCCGCATTATCTGGCGCAGCTTACCGCTTATTTCACGGCAACGGGCACCCATGTAGCTGCCTTGCGGGTACTCTTTCAACAGGTCATAATTATCGTTTGTGCCTTCAATAAAAAGTGTTGTGTACCTGCGTTTACCCAGCCATTTAAGTGTTCTCGCCTCTTTTTCACCGCCTGCCCACAAAAAACCAAAATCGCCAAGTACAATAAGTGTGTCTTTGCGCCGCAGTTTTTTTATTGCCGGCTCTTTAAACCGGTTTATGTCCCCATGTAAGTCGCCAACAATGTAAACCACAGGTGCATCTCCTTAAATAAAGCTTGGCGCTCGGCAAGTTTTGTTGCATTTAAAACATAAACCGGCCGCCTATTTACCTGCTATTTTACCATTTTGCCGGCAGGCTTGTCTATAGTTTCATGGCAAAGTAAAAAACCGTAAGCGCTGTATAGGCAAGGTTAAAACCCGGCGGTTGCCGTGCAATATTAGTTGTTTGAAGTGCTTTGCTTATGGTATACTATATTAATATGTTTTACACATTTTTTTGCTTGGGGGCTGCCGCTTTTGGTTAAAAAGAATATCTTTTTCAAACGCTTTACCAGTATGCTGCTCGCTGCTGTGTGTACCGCCTTTCTTCTGAAACCGCTGCCGGCAAACGCCGCGGCGGCACTTTTCCCTGCACCTTTTGACGTTGAAGCCGAAATTGTATACCTTATTAACCTTGACACCGGCATTGTAGTTTATGAAAAAAACAGCACCATGCAATGGAGCCCCGCTTCTATAACCAAGCTCATGACCGCCATTTTGGTTTTTGAAAATATCAGCGACCTCGACAGCACAGTTTTAACAATGCCCCGCTATGTACAAGACATGCTTTACGGGCAAAACAGCTCTACCGCTGACATACGCCCTGGGGAAAGCCTTAGCGCGAGAGATATGCTGTACGCACTTTTGCTGCCCAGCGCAGGTGAAGCTGCTTTAACATTTGCAGACTATTTGGGCCAGGGCAGCATTGACACCTTTGTTTCACAGATGAACGCCCGCGCAGCAGAGCTTGGCTGCACCGGCACACATTTCAGCAACCCGCACGGCCTGTACGATGCCGCAAACTACACCACCGCTGAAGATGTTGCAATTATTGCCCGCCACGCAATGCAACTGCCCGGGTTTATGGACATTGTTAACACCCTAACCTACACCCTGCCGGAAAACCCGCGTTACCCCGGCGGCTGGGTTATTTTAAACACCAACAAAATGCTTATGACCGCCTGGCCGGAATACTACCGAAGCTATATTCAGGGCATTAAAACCGGCTCTTTGGAGGAGGCGGGCTATAATTTTGTCTCCACCGCTGTTTACGGCGGCGAGCACTACCTTTTAGTGGTTATGGGTGCAAACGGCGAGGCAACGTGGCCACATTTTAAAGTTACCGCCCAGCTGTATGATTGGGCTTTTGCAAATTTTTCGGTAATGCCTTCGCTAGACCCTACAGAGCCTATTTCTGAGGTGCGGGTGCGT
>JAVBRS010000100.1:0-6318 GCA_031547715.1 Oscillospiraceae bacterium | reverse complement strand
CCTTTAATAATATTAATATATAATTTAATTTTATTAATGTCAATATTAAATATTTTTAAACTAAAATAAAAGTATGCGCTGTGGCGAAAGCTTTTGTTAATATTACTTGTTTAAACTGTTTACAGTGGTATAAATAATGCTGCCTGCAAAGGCGTGCTCCGCAAATTAAAGCCCCTGTTGCACCTGCACAGGGGCTTTCTATATTTCCGCTTCAACATTTTATAATTCAAGGGTATTCAGTGCTTGTTAATGTAAGGGCGTTGCGGCCATCAAGGCCATTATGTATTGCTAATTATGCACTCAATACACTATGAATTTTACCGGCGGGCTTTTTTAAAACCCTTAAAATTTACTTAAAACAAAATTAAAAGCGACAACATAAATTATTTTTACAAATTATGCACTTTTTACATTTCAGGTTTGTGCAAATAAGTTTTCTATATACTTAACGGCGCCTGCCACGCCGGCGTCAGTTTCAACCTCCGCTTTAAATGCCAAAGCGGCTTTTATATATTGTTCTTCCTCCATCATACTGAAAATATATTCTATGCATGCAGCTGTAAGCTCGGCTTCTTTTTTCGGTGGTGGGGTAAGGCCCAAGGTGTAAAGTTTGTTTGCCCAAAAAGGCTGGTCTGCTGAAAAGGGTATTACAAATTGCGGTTTGCCGGCCAGCAGTGCCTGGGCCATTGTACCTGCACCCCCATGGTGGATAATACCCTTTGCCCGCGGGAATAAAAGGCTGTGAGGGGCGGCGGGCAGGCATAAAATATTTTCATTTTCGGCAAAAGCCATGCCGCTTTTACCGGTTAAAACAACAACACGCTCACCGCTGGCGGTAACCGCTGCTTCAATTTCAGCTTTTAAGCGGGCCGGGTTTTTAAGTGGCATACTGCTGAAGGTTATAACAACAGGCGGCGCACCGCTTGTTAAAAAAACTTCCGCTTTTGCAGGTAGCAGTTCCGCTTCGCTGTTAAGGTAAAAGAAGCCGGGCAGGTAAACACGGCCGGCCCAGCTGGTAACCCCTTTAAAAAGTGCAGGGCTAACAGGAACAATAACGGGTATATCTGCCCCATTATTTTTATAGGCATACACCCCCGCTTTGCGTGCAGGCAGGCCAAGTGTTTTTTGCCTGAAGTCATTTATCTCTTTCATACTGGAGATATCGGCATACTCGGTAAGCTTGTAAGTTAAACGGTTTAAGGCCTTGCCATAATTTTTTACAGGTGCAACAGCCAGACAAGGAAATTCAGAAGCAGGATAGGTAACCGGAACGGTAGGCATGCTTACGGCAGGTATGGCAAGCTTGGATGCAATGTCTACTGCGGCCAGCGCCTTTGGGTGGTATATAATCATATCTGCGTTTTGGCAGGCCTGCCAAAAATAATCAAGTGTTTTCCTAAAAGACGGGTTTACAACCACATTTGAATATTTCATTGCAAGGCGTATATTTTTAATGCCGCCGGCCAAAACGGCTTTACCCTCTTCTGTTTCAAGCATGGCCAGAAGGTCAGACTCTGCGTGGGCGTACTGCAAGCCGTGGCTTTCCACAAAATGTTTAAAGCTCTCACCGGTACAAACTGTTGCACGGTGCCCTTGTTTAACAAGTTCCTGCCCAAGGGCAACATAGGGTTGCACGTCGCCCCTGGTGCCAAGGGTTAAAAAAACTATATGCATGGTATACCTCCGTTACAAATATTCAAGGCGGTAGGTAAGCGTTTTTATAAAGTTAAGGTAGCCATTAATTTCACTGTTTATTTCCGCTGCACTTTTTGTGCCAAGGCTTTGCTTAACACAGCCTTCGGTAACCCAGGTAATTATGTTCATAACCTTTTTTGTATCAATTTCGCTTTTAAATTTGGCCCAGTTAACTTTAGCAAATATTTGGGCGTTGCCGTTTGCAAGTTCCGCAAGGCCGGCACGCTTTATATGCGGGGTTATGTGCGGGTCCACCTCTGTATAAACGGCAGTTAAAAAGGCGTAAAGGCCGGAATATTTTGCCATAACCTGCATTTTAGCTGCTGCTACATTTTGCAGGCATTCAAAAAAATCTGTACTGCTTTTTGCAGTGGCAACCTCAATTTCTGTTATGGCATGGCGCAAAAGGTACAGGTATAAATTCTCTTTAGTTGTAAAATATTGAAAGAGTGAGGCCTTTGCAATGCCGGCCTCTTTTGCAATGTCTGCCATGGAGGTTTTTTTGTAGGTACTTTGGCCAAAACAGTTAAAACCGGCGCTTATAATTTGCCGCTGCTTTTCTTCAGGTATTCTTTCAAAAAGTTGCATTTTCACCTCCAATATAAAACACTCTGCTCATAAATAACCAATTCGGTTATTTATAATGTAACATGTACTGTAGCACGGGTCAACATTTTTATATTTTACATATAAAGTTTTTTACTGCAAATTGTTTAAGGCGGTGCGCCGCTGCATTAATTAAAAGGTTAAAAGCTATGCCCACGCGGCGGCGCGTTGTTTTTTATATTTAGCTGCTATATACTAAAAAGTAATAGTATTGAAAGAGGGCGGCAGGATGAGGGAGATTACAGATAAAAAGCAACTTGCCATAAAAAGTATATATATACTGTTTGCCACTGTTTTTGCGGCGGTTTTTGTACAAACATTATTTTTTAATGTGCACTTTCATTACAACCCATTTTTGCAACTGCCGTTACTTTTTGCATGGGCTGTGTTTATTGCAGCTGCCGGTGCGGTTGCATATAAGCAGCGTACATGGGTATTGCATAACAGGTATTTGCTTCTTGCAGCGGTAATGCTATTTATTTTTTTGGTACAGCTTTGGGTTGGCACCGTTACCCGCCAACATATAGACCATGACAGCGGCAAAATATTTAACGGGGCGGTAATTTACGCCACAAAAGGTGATGGTATAGCCTTTGAAGAATACAAAACCTACTTTCACCACTTTACAAACAATACCGTGCCTTTTTTAATACTCACATCATTATTTTCTTTATGTAACATGTTTGGTATAACGGCATTTTACAGTATTTATGTTTTTGTTGGCCACCTGCTTTTTGCAATTGCAATACTGTTTACCTTCCTTTACCTGGAAAAGGCTTTTGGCGCAAGCGCCGCTTTAGTATCCCTTCTTTTTTATGCAGGGTACCTGCCGGTATATTTTCAATCCTCTGTAATGTATACAGACACAATGTCTATCTGGGCAGCCCCTTTAATGCTTTATTTATATGAGTGCAGCAACCCCCCCAAAAAACTGCATACACGTTTGGTATTATATTTTTGCATTGGCATTGTTGCCGGTGTTGGCGGGGCGGTTAAAGCAACAGTGCTTATTGCGGCAATTGCAATAGTTATTGTAAAGGTGCTGGCAGGCAATGTTAAACAGGTGTTGGCATTGGTTTGTGTTGCAGGGTTTGGGTTTAGTGTTGTAACTGCTTGTTTTAATGTATGGGCGCACACAGAAATTTACGATGAAACCCGTGCCGAGGAAGCCATACCCATAACATTTTGGCCCATGATGGGCCTTACAGGGGACGGGTCATATAACCCGTACGATGAATGGGTTATTAACGCACAGGTTTTTGGCAAAACTGCCCGTACAAAATTGCATTTGCAGGTTATTAAAGAGCGGCTGGAAGAAATGGGCGCCGGCGGGTATGCGTCATTTCTTGTGCGCAAAGCCTGCCGCACCTTTGGTTGCGGCACAGGAGATGTAAACACAATGCTTGTAAGGCAACCGGACAACCCTGGACATTTTATCTACCGCTTCATATCCGCGCAGGGGGACTTTTTTCGGCTTTTCAATAATTTAAGCCAGTGTGTATATGTATCTTTTTACCTTTTTGCTGTTTTAGGTGTGGTGGCCGGCCTGCGTGAAAAAGCAATACAAAGCCGTTATTTGCAAAATGCAGCACCTTTTTTAGCGTTGCTTGGTTTTTTTGCCTTTATGCTCATTTGGGAGGCCAACCACAGGCAACTTGTAAACCAATGGCCGCTGCTTGTTATGGCGGCTTCCGTTGGCGTTTGCACAATTTTAAAGTTTTTTAAAAATTGGTTAATAAAAAAACAATTTTAATTAATGAGAATGCGAAATAAATTATGCAGTGCCGGCCGGCAGGCGGTGCTGCATTTTTTAATTTAAAAATTCAATGTGAAATAGCAAGGGTGCCAAAATGCCAAATAAAAAGGCCACCCTTATAAGGGCGGCCTTTTGGAGCTGTTAAGCAGATTCGAACTGCTGACCTCTTCCTTACCAAGGAAGTGCTCTGCCTGCTGAGCTATAACAGCATATATAAACCATTTAGGTTAAAGATAAATGGCAGGGGCAGAAGGACTTGAACCCTCGACACGCGGTTTTGGAGACCGCTGCTCTACCAACTGAGCTATACCCCTAAATGTAGAATGCTTTATAATAATAGCGAATAGGGAATGGAAAGTCAATACTAAACCGGCATATGTTACAAAAATAACGCCGTAAAAAAGCAGCTGCACTGAAAGCGTTTTGCGCGCAGCTGCTGCTTGCATGGCAATGTTTTTAAAAATGTGCCGTGCGTATGTTTTTTGTAATAAAGCCGCCGCCAAGTACTAAACCACCGCTGTAAAGTACGGCGCTTTGGCCGGGGGCGGGGGCGCGCTGCGGTGCAGCGAATAAAACCGTAGCCTTACCGTTTTGCACCTGAAACGCACAGGCGGCAGGTGCTGCCATACTGCGTATTTTAACAGTGTATGTGCCGTTTTCCGGTGGTTTGCCCTCGGCCCAAAAGGTATCTTCCAGTTCTATTCCTGCCGCAAATTCTTCACCGCCAAATCCAAGGTATATATCGCCGTTTGGGCTTATCTCTTTAACAAAGGCGGGTTTGCCAAGGGCAACCCCAAGCCCACGGCGCTGGCCAACAGTGTAGTGCAAAAGGCCTTTGTGCGGGCCGGCAACCGTGCCGTTTGGGGCAATGAAATTGCCGGCAGGGCTTTTGAAGCCACGGCCCTCAACATAGGCGGCATAATCCCCTTCCGGAACAAAACAAATTTCTTGAGAATCCGGCGCGGCGGCGGCAGATAGTGCGGCAGCTTCGGCAATGTGGCGCACATTGCTTTTCTCATGTTCGCCAAGGGGCAGCACCAGCCGTTCAAGAATGCTTTGCGGAAGGCGGTATAACATATAGCTTTGGTCACGGGAGGTGCTGGCAGCTGTGCGCAGGTATACGGTGCCCTTTTTTGTAACTGTGCGGGCGTAGTGGCCGGTTGCAATGCAGGCGATGCCAAGTTCGGTGGCTTTTTGAGCAAGCAGGTTAAATTTTACCAAAGGGTTGCATAAAATACAGGGGTTTGGTGTTTTGCCGGCACAATAGGTGCGGCAAAACGGCAGTGCAACCGTTTCGTCAAACAGTTCCTCGGCGTTTATAATATGCAGCGGTATGCCAAGTTCTTTAGCCGCAGTTTCAGCTGCGGGCTGCATGGCATGGTGGGCGGGGGAAAAGCAGATAAAAGCCCCTTCAACCGCAAAACCGGCGGCAGTTAAAAGGTGTACGCAAGTTGCAGAGTCCACCCCGCCGGAAAGGCCGACCAATATTTTTTTATCAGCAAAATTGCTATGCATAAATGCTCCTTAAGGGTTGTTAATCCGCTTTTTTTGTGCGTTTGCCATGGCATATTTTTCAGCTTCTGCGCTGGCCAGCGCATCGCATCTTTCGTTTTCGGGGTGGCCGGCGTGGCCTTGCACCCAGGTGTACTCAACGGTGTGGGGGGCAACCAAAGCTAATAATTGCCCCCACAAATCAGGGTTAAGGGCAGGGGTTTTATCTGCTTTTTTCCAACCCCTTTTCTGCCAGGCTGCAGCCCAGCCCTTTTCCAGGCCGTCTATAACATATTTTGAATCGCTGCAAAGCAGAACATGGCAAGGTTCTTTAAGGGCGGCAAAAGCGGCAATTGCACCGGCAAGCTCCATGCGGTTGTTGGTGGTTTGCTCTTCACCGCCGCAAAGCACTTTTTCACGGTTGCCATAGCGCAAAATAGCCCCGTAGCCGCCGGGCCCGGGGTTGCCTTTACAAGCGCCGTCAGTAAAAATGCAAACCTTTTTCATACAACCTCGTAGTTTCGCAGTGTATAGTGTGTAAATTATACAATAAAAAGGGCGTGCTTACAACAAATGGTGTTTATTTAAGCAGCTTTGCGGTAAAAATAAAAGTAACACACACCCGAACTTGACATATGCCACCAAAACAGTTATTCTAATTATTGTACAAAAACTCTGCTTATTTATTGTAACTTATTTATATTGTTATACAGTACATAAACAGCCGGCTGAGGCTGTTTTTTTATAAGAGAACTAAAAACAGTAATGTA
>JAVBRS010000193.1:0-3782 GCA_031547715.1 Oscillospiraceae bacterium | reverse complement strand
ACCTGCAGCCGTGTAAACCGGCTGGTTCATTAAAATGTTTCTCATTTCATTGTGGCTAACAAAATCATGCAAGCCATCGCTGCATAAAAGAAAACGGTCATCTTCTTTTACACCAAGAACAGTATACTCTGCTTCCACCGTACTGTCTACCCCAACAGCCCTTGTAATGTAGTTCTTGCTGGGGTGCTTTTCCGCCTCTTCTTTGGTAATCGTCCCGCTGTCCACCATCTCTTGCACCATGCTGTGGTCAGCTGTAAGCTGGTGTAGCTCACCCGCCCTTTGGCAATATATACGTGAATCACCAACATTTGCAAGGCTTGCCATTCCGTTTTTAACAACCAGCGCAACAAGGGTGGTGCCCATGCCTTTATATTTCGGGTTCTCACCTGCATAGCCGTACACAGCATTATTCGCAGCGGTCACAAGCGTTTCAAGCACCGCCCTAATTTCTTCTTTTGTATTCGCTGCCTGCAGTTGGGTGCGCAACACCTGCTCCACCGCTGTGATGGCAAGGGCGCTTGCAAGGGCGCCGCCTAAGGCACCGCCCATACCGTCGCACACGGCCGCCCACGCAGTGCCGTTTTGTTCATTAAATGCAGTGTACGCATCTTGGTTTTCAGTGCGGTTGTTACCTATGTCTGTTTTTGCCGCAAATTTCATAAACTGTGCCCTTTCTGCTTTTTGGCCGGCCTGTTTTATAATTAAACACTGAATTGCTGTGTAATATATCTACGTTTAAAGTTGCAACTTCCCTTCACGGCTTTCACTGCGAAGTTGGCCGCAAGCAGCTGAAATATCGTCTCCTAAGCGGCGGCGCACTGTGGTTTCAATGCCGTTTTTAATAAGCTGCTCTTTAAACTCTTCCATTTTTGCAGCACTGCTGGCGCTGTATGCCGCACCCCCGGCTGTGTTCAACGGTATTAAGTTAACATGCGCCACAATGCCTTTTAACTGTTTTGCCAGGGCTACGGCATGTTCTTTTCGGTCGTTAACATCTTCCACGGCGGTGTATTCAAAAGATATTCTGCGCCCGGTGGCTTTTTGGTAACGTTTACAGGCGTTTAAAACATCTTTTATATTGTAGGCATCGTTCACCGGCATCATTCTGCTACGTATTTCATCGTTTGGGGCGTGCAGTGAAACCGAAAGTGTCAAACCGAATTTTTCATTTGCCAGTGCATCAATACCCGGTACCACCCCACAGGTGGAAAGGCTAACACTGCGCTGGCCAAGGCCATTGCCGTTTGGCGCACTTAACAGCCGCAAAAAAGCCGTAACATTATCAAGGTTATCCAGCGGCTCACCAATGCCCATAAGCACCACGCTGCTCATAGGCTCGCCCAGGTCTTCCGCTGCGGTGTATACCTGCTGCAAAATTTCACCTGCACTCAGGTTGCGCACAAGCCCGCCAACGGTTGAGGCACAAAACCTACAACCCATTCTACACCCAACCTGTGTTGAAACGCAAATTGAGTTGCCGTGGTGGTAACGCATTACAACAGTTTCAATTGCATTTTCGTCTTGCAGGCCAAAAAGGTACTTAACCGTGCCATCTTTTGAAACCTGCTTTTGCAACATTTCAAGCCGGCCTATATAATAATTTTCTTCCAGCACGGCCTGCAACGTTTTTGGCAGGTTGCGCATCTCGGTAAAAGTTTTAACCTTTTTGGCGTGCAGCCAGTTAAACACCTGCCCTGCCCTGTATTTAGGCTGTCCCATTTCCTGCAGCGCCGTTTCCAGGGCTTCTTCCTGCAGGTTCAAAATATCTTGTTTTTCCATTTACATCACCCTTTCAAGGCGGGCCATAAAAAACCCGTCTTTCCCTTTGGCAGGGGTGTAAAGCATACCGTAACCTGTATTTTTAAACCCTGCAAGCGGGTATTCGCCCTGCCACAGGCGGTAATTTTTATGTTCTTCTAAAAATGCTTTCACCTGCTCTTCGTTTTCATCAGCGTTATAGGTACAGGTTGAATATACAATGTGGCCGCCTATTTTAGGGTAAGCCGCTGCGGTTTGCAGTATTGCCTTTTGCAATGCTATAAGGCCGCTTAAATCGCTCACGTCCTTCAGGCGGATATCCGGCTTTTTATGCATAATTCCAAGCCCGCTGCAGGGCACGTCACACAACACGGCATCAACGTCATTAAAAGCAGTGTTCAGCACTGCGGCGTCCGCTTGTTCAACCTTCGCTTTTACCCCAAGGCGGTCAAGTGTTGCCGCAAGCAGCGGTATGCGGCTTTTTTGTATTTCAAGGCAGGTTAGGCTGCCATTATTTTGCATGTATTGGCCAATTGTTGCGGCTTTGCCCCCCGGGGCGGCGCATAAATCAAGCACTTTTTGCCCGGGTTTTGGTGCAAGCAATGCCACCGCCGCCTGTGATGCAAGCCCCTGAACATGAAAGAAACCGTTTGCAAAAAGGCCCAGCTTCAGCACAGCTGCGCTGCCGCCAGGTAAAAACAATGCATTTTCAAAGCCGGCATCAGCCACTTCAATGCCGCTGCCGGTTAAAGCTGCTGCAAGTTCTTCTTTTGTTGTTTTTAAGGTGTTAACCCGCACGGTAAAAACCGGCTTTTCAAAATACGTCTCCAAAACCTCCGCAGCCCTTTCTTGAAACTGGGCGGCGGTTAAAGCTGCAATACTTTCATGTACACTGCAGCGCGCCGCAAGGTTTTTTTGCGGTGTAGCCGCCTGCGGTATATCGGCCGTTTGGGCTTTGCGTAAAACACTGTTAACAAGCCCCGCCGCGGAGGTTTTACCCAATTTCCTGCAAAGGTTAACAGCCTCATTCACTGCTGCGTGGGGGGGCACCCCTGCCATGTAGCGCAGCTGGTAAAGCCCTGTGCGCAAAACCATGCGCACCTCAGCGTCAAGTTTTTCAATAGGTTTTTTTAAAAATGGGGCCAAAATTGCGTCAAGTGTAACCTGCCGCTCAAGTGTACCGTAAAAAAGCGCTGCGGCAAAATTGCGTTCTCTTGCACCTTGGCCTGTGTTTTCAAGCACGCTTGTCAATAGCAGGTTGCTGTAACCGGCTTTTTCCGCCCTTATCAGCCCTGCAACAACGGCCTTCCTTGCACCTTGTTCCATTAACGGCGCCTGTTGTTATTTGCAAGTAAAATAAGCCTTAAAAGGTTTGCAACCGCTGTAATTAACGCCGCAACATAAGTAAGGGCAGCAGCGGAAAGTACCGCTTTAACACCCTTTTCTTCTTCACCTTCAATATACCCACCGCCGCTTAATGCCGCAACCGCACGGCTGCTTGCATTAAACTCTACCGGCAGTGTAACCAGCTGGAAAATAACCACCGTGGCAAAAAGCAGAATACCAAGGTTTGTTAAAAAAGGTATGGATGCAATTAAACCAATAAACACCAGCGGCATGCTGAGGCTGGAACCTATTTGCGTTATTGGTATTATGGCGGCCCGCAATTTTATGGGGTTATAACCAATTGCATACTGCACCGCATGGCCCGCCTCATGTGCGGCAACGCCAACCGCCGCCACCGTTGCAGCGCTGTGCACCTTTTCTGAAAGGCGTATTACATTCGCCTGTGGGTCAAAGTGGTCGGTCAGCTCGCCGGCTATTGTTTCAATTGCCACGTTTTGCAGGCCGTTTGTATCCAGTATTTGGCGTGCGGCGGCAGCGCCGGTTAACCCGCCGCGGGTTGCCACTTTGCTATATTTTGCAAATGTGCCTTTTACCCGCCAGCTTGCCCAAAGTGAAAGCAAAATTGCCGGCATAACAAGAATTAAGTAATAGAAAATATGAATTGAAAGAAAGTTATT
>JAVBRS010000048.1:0-3407 GCA_031547715.1 Oscillospiraceae bacterium | reverse complement strand
AAAAAAGAAGTTGGTTGTGCCACGCCAAAACTGAAGTACAATAGCAGTTGTGATATAAAAGGCCGCAGCATGGTAAACGGGTTGCCAATGCGCCTAACCATAGAGACAAAAGACCTGTATGAACCGATAAATTTATGCATTGAGCAGATATTTGTTGCAATACGCAACGTGCTGGAAAGTACACCGCCGGAGCTTGCAGGCGATATTTTCTCAGAGGGCATTCTTTTAACTGGTGGCGGGGCGCAGTTGACCGGAATGGCAGAGTATTTGCAGCTTAAAACAAAGGTGCCTGTGCATGTTGCGGCTAACCCGGAGCTGTGTGTGGCTATTGGGGCAGGCCTTGCTTTTGAGCTTGAGGGCAAGCTTGAGTCAGGCTTCAGAGAAGTTAAAAGGTAACAGGGCGAGGGGAATAATATGGAGAATGGTTTTGTTTTTCACAGTGGCTTTACTAACTGCGACGATGAAATATGTGTAAAAGTTAATGCGCTGTTGACGCCGGATGAGTCAAAATATCATGTGCCCACATATAATTTTGCGGTTTACAGCAAGGCGGGCAATGAACAGGTTGGGGCCATTTCATTCAAAGTTGGCTCAAACGACGGCATTTATTTTGGCGGTAATATAGGCTATGAAATTTACCCGCAATTTCGCGGCCGCCATTATGCATATAAGGCATGTAAACTGCTATTCCCGCTCATTAAAATGCACGGGTGGGAAAAGGTAATTATTACCTGCGACCCAGACAATTTACCCTCTGCGCGCACCTGTGAGCTGCTTGGGGCAAAAAAGTTGGAGGTTGTGACCGCAAAAGTGGGCAGCATTGCCGACACCCTTGGAATGGCTACAAAAGTGCGGTATGAATTGACGTTGACGTGAAATAAAAAAGGCATGCTTTTACGCCTGTTTTTTTACTATAAAAGTTTTATGTATTTATATTGTCAAAAGGCGCTTTAAAAAGGCGCCTTTTTTGCTTTGGAATTTTAGCGTTTGCAGTAATAAAAATAGCTAATATGCGCAAAATAAAACGAATGGAGGGATATTTTTGGCTAATTTTAGCAAAGTTACAAAACGATTTACCTGTGCTGCTTTTATTGGCATAGCCGTTTTTTTGTATGCGTTGGCAGCAGCTGTACCGCAAACCATATTTGTTGAAAAAGGCTTTTTGCCGGAAATAGCATCGCGCCCATATTTAAGCATTAACCCAACAAACAGCGGCATTGCCGCCGTAAGTGCAGGCGAGAACAGCTATACCGCCAGGGTTAATGTTTTTGGCGTCTTACCGCTTAAAACCATTCAGGTTCGCCAAACACAGCGCACCACAGTGTTGGTAAGCGGCTGCGCTTTCGGCATTAAAATGTTTCAAGACGGCGCCATGGTAATTGGTTTTAGCGATATTTATACAAGCACGGGCAGTTGCAACCCGGCAAAAGAAGCCGGCATTGCAATTGGCGATATAATTGTGGAAATTGACAAAGTGAGAATTACGGCGAACGAGCAAGTTGCCCAAAGTTTAAACAGCGCAGCAGGGCAGGCAGTTACAGTGGTGTACAAGCGTGCAGGTGTTGCATACACCACAACTATAACAGCAGTTGTAGATAAAACAACGGGGACCTACCGCTGCGGTATGTGGGTGAGGGATTCTTCAGCCGGCATTGGCACAATGACATTTACTGACCCTTCAACCGGGGTTTTTGCCGGGCTGGGCCACAGCATTAACGACATTGATACAGGGCTGATTGTACCGTTTTTATCCGGCGAAATTGTAGGGGTAGAAGTGCTGGGAATAACTCCAAGTAAAGTTGGCAGCCCCGGTGAAATTAAGGGCCGCTTTGCAAACGGGGAGGCTGTGGGGATTATAAAAGCAAACAATGCAGGTGGTGTATATGGCGTGCTTTATACGCAGCCAACCGGTATGCCAATGGACATTGCCTTTGCCCATGAAATAGAAATTGGCCCCGCTACAATTTATACAACTTTGGGCCCGGGCGGCCCCGCGTGGTACAGTGTGCAAATTGAAAGGGTTAACCTGAATGAAAGCGACAATGCAAAAGACATGCTTATACGCATTACAGACCCGGACCTTTTAAATTTGACAGGCGGTATTGTGCAGGGCATGAGCGGTAGCCCAATTGTGCAAAACGGCCGCCTTGTTGGCGCGGTAACCCACGTTTTAGTTAACGACCCCACGAGGGGGTACGGTATTTTTGCCGAAAATATGCTTGAGATAGCAAATAATATTGTGCTAGAAAAAGAAAATGCGGCTTAATATTGTAAAAAAATGGAAATAGATTTATGATATTGATACCATGCTGTAATTGTATTGTAAAACAACAGTACACCTGCCCGAAATAACACTTGAAATAGGTGATTAAATAATAAATGCAATGAATTGGAAAAAAATGGTTGCATTATATGGGAAAATATGGTAATTTTGTAATTGCGAAGAAACAAAAAAATTGGAGGGCAGAAAAATGGACAAGCAGTTACAAATTTTACTGACAGACGGACCTGATGAATTGACAGCACTTTGCAAAGAGGAATTGACCGGCCAGGGTTTTGATGTGATTGTATGTGAACGTGACGGAACGGCTGTGTTAACAAGCCTGCTCCTTCACGAGCCGGACGCTGCTCTGCTTGACGTTTTTCTGCCGGGGCTGGACGCATTGGCCATAAAAGAGCGCTTCGAGAGCCGGGGCGGCAAAACAGCCTTTTATGCCATGGGCAATTTTGACAACGATGTACTTGGCAAAACTTTGCTTGACGCAGGCTTTGTTTACTACTATTTAAAACCATTTGATGTTACGCTGTTTGTAACCCGCCTTAAAAAGCAGCTGGGCGCCAATGTTACAGGGCAGGGCAAAGGCGCTGATATTGCCATAGAAGTGACGGAAATATTGCACCAAATAGGGGTGCCAGCGCATATTAAAGGCTACCATTTTTTGCGCGATGCAATTTTAATGAACGTTGAAGACCCAGCACTTATAAATGCTGTTACCAAGCGCCTTTACCCCGGAATTGCAAAGAAGAATGCCACCACCGCTTCAAGGGTGGAGCGCGCTATACGCCACGCAATAGAGGTTGCCTGGGACAGAGGCGATGTTGATACTTTAAACGGTTACTTTGGTTACACCATTCACAACCTACGCGGCAAACCCACTAACTCAGAGTTTATTGCCATGATAAGTGATAAAATGCGCCTGGAGCACTCGCGAGACTTGGTTGGTTAAAAATTATAAGCCCGCTATAATACAGCAACCGCCGCCAATTTTGGTGGCGGTTGTTTGCTGCCGGGCTTTAAAAATAATAGTATTTTAGCGGGTAAAAATGTATAATAAAAATGCGTATTACCATGCACTCACAAGTGGTGCAGCCTGCACAAAGTAACATATATTTTAAAACGGTAAAGT